>JACQOS010000071.1 GCA_016202425.1 Chloroflexota bacterium | reverse complement strand
GCGGTGGTGCATGGGGGTGCAGGGCGAGCCCTGCCCCCTTCCTGGCCAGGAAGGGGGACAGGGGGATGGTCGAAAGGGTTCTTCAACACCCTGCCTAGTGCCGGAAGTGGCGGATGCCGGTGAACACCATCGCCAGGCCCAGGCGGTCCGCCGCCTCGATCACCTCCTGGTCGCGGATGGAGCCACCCGGCTGGACCACTGCGCTGACCCCGGCCCGGGCCGCCTCCTCCACGTTGTCGGCGAAGGGGAACATGGCGTCCGAGGCCAGCACCGCGCCCGACGCCCGCTCTCCGGCCGTCTGGGCCGCCAGGCGGACGCTGGTGACCCGGTTGGGCTGGCCCGCCCCCATGCCCAGGAGCTGCTTCTCCTTGGCGATGACGATGGCGTTGGACTTGACGTGCTTCGCCACCTTCCAGGCAAAGGCCAGGTCCTCTCGCTGCTGTGGCGTGGGCGCCTGTTGGGTGACCACCTTCCAGGTGGAGGGGTCCTCCGCCAGCACATCGGGAGTCTGGAGGAGGAAGGCGCCCGCGACCTGCCGAACCTCCAGGAGGAGGTGAGAGCTCTGGCTGGCGTCGGGCATCGCCAGCACCCGCAGATTCTTTCGCTTCTGGAAGGTCGAAAGGGCAGCGGGCTCGTAGTCGGGGGCAATGACCACCTCGTAGAAGACCTTGGCCATGGCCTGGGCCGCCTCCGCCGTCACCGGGCGGTTGAAGGCCACGATGCCTCCATACGCGGAGACCGGGTCCCCGGCATGGGCCCGCCGGTAGGCCTCGGCCTGGTCCTGGTGGATGGCCAGGCCGCACGGGTTGGTGTGCTTGATCACCGCCACGGCAGGCTCCTGGAACTCCACCACGGCCAGCCAGGCGGCGCTGGCGTCCAGCCAGTTGTTGAAGGACATCTCCTGCCCGTGGAGCTGGCGGGCGCTGGCCAGCCCCCGGGCTCCCGAGGCTGCGGCGTACAGGGCACCCTTCTGGTGGGGGTTCTCCCCGTAGCGGGTCTCGTGCAGCTTCTCCAGGCCCAGGGTCAGGGTGTCGGACAGCAGGTCGGAGTCGTCGGGGCGGCGGAGGTAGTGGGCGATGGCGCTGTCGTAGAAGGCCATGTGCTGGAAGGCCTTGCGCGCCAGGCCCCGGCGCTCTCCCAAGGAGAGGCCGCCGGCCTGGAGCTTCTCGGCGACCCATCCATAGTCCCTGGGGTCCACTACCACAACGACCGAGGGGAAGTTCTTGGCCGCCGCCCGCAGCAGCGTCGGCCCGCCGATGTCGATGTTCTCCAGCGCCTCCTCCAACGTGACGCCCGGCTTGCGCACGGTCTCCCGGAAGGGGTAGAGGTTGACGGCCACCACGTCAATGGGCTCGATGCCCAGTTTCTTGAGCTGGGAGACGTGGTCGGGCACGTCCCGGCGGGCCAGGATGCCGCCGTGGACCTTGGGGTGCAGCGTCTTCACCCGGCCGTCCAGCATCTCCGGGAAGCCGGTGAGGTCCGAGACCTGCTGGACCGGGAGGCCCGCCTCCGCAAGGGCCTTGTGGGTGCCGCCGGTGCTCACCAGGCCATACCCCAGCCCGTGCAGCGCCCGGGCGAAGTCAACCAGCCCAGCCTTATCGTAGACGGAAAGGAGTGCTTTCATGGTGCAAATCGCTCAAACTCTGTGAAGTCTTTGAAGTACATATTGGGCCAGGTCTCTTGCGTTTTCCCAATTTCTTTTCCAGTCACGCCTAAGCGGGTCCGCGTTGGTAAGATCATAGTCAGCGATCACGCGCAACTCCTGAAGCTTATCTAACTGATCGCCTGCCGCTCTGTCCTTACGCTTGAGTAGCGCAATGACTTCGCCATGGACTTTCTGGCGCCTCCTCACTCCAAATCTGTTCCTGGCACTGAGAAATACAGCATAATACGCCCGACCGACGGCTGTTCTAAGTCCTGCCTCGGAAGGAACACTAGTGGAGAGAGAACGGGCTATATCTAGGAAATCAAGCGGGTCGAACAAGCGTCATTCCCACTCTACGAATACAGCTACCTGCTCGTCCAGCAAGCGCTGGACCAGAGGTTTCTCGCGCATCCTCCAATTATGGATGGCCTCTCCGACGGCATCCCAAAAAGCCAAGGCTTGAGGAGCGTTGGCGGCAACAAACACCCTGCACACCACCTCCCGCCATTTCTCCTCTGGATTGGACTTGACAGACCACTCGATTTTCTTTAGCGGCATCCTGCACTCATTGGTTTTGGAAACGATGACAGGGAGCAGGATATGCTGGGCCCGGGAAAGTTCTCCTACCAGTAACTGCCTTGCATCCCTGTCGACCAGTGGTTGAATCGCTCCTTTCCTGGGTAGGGACTTGAGCGGCTCATAGCCTCCAGCTTGTGTGGCTAAGTTTTCAGGTGCGTCTAGAGTCACCCTCGGTATGGTTGTAAATGTCACCGCTCCAGTTACAATGCCCTCGCGCACGATCCAATTTGAGGTTTCCTTCACCCTCTCACGAGGGAAGGCCTCTGAGCCTGGGGGAGCCATCTCCGTTTGAGCAAACGGTTCACCTTGGTCTTCCCTCGGATCAGTCAGCGACGTGCTTGCTGGCTCTACAGTCAAATTCTCAAATGTCTTTGTGGTCATCAGGTGCGCTCCAGTAAACTAACCAGATTCTGTAACAACTCTACCGCTTTGCCAGCAGTTTGCATCACGCTCTCACGATCCGGTTGCCTGAACACTAAGCGACTAAGGTAGCAACTATCCGGGCTCCGAATAGATGGCTCGACATGAACATCAAACCAATCGTTGCTTGTCGGATTCTTACCTGAAGAAGCTAGTCTTATTCCAAAAATAGTGCACTCCTGAGTAATTGCTGTGTTTAGACGCCGGACATGTTCAGATGTTTGCCAGAATTGGGCAACTATATCCAGTGGATTGCGTTGCGTCCATACAAGCGCTTGAACGTCTACTTCGTAGTGGTCATGATACTTCTTGCTGTCGAAGTACAATTCTCGTGCTAACAAATCTTCTATTTGGTCAAATTCTTGCAGAACGTCTTCAGGGCTGGAACCTTCAAGAGCTATCTGACGCCTGCCAGTATCGACCACCAGGCTAGTTGATCCTTTCGTTCCTACAACACCGGTTGACTCCAGCCTTGCCCCGAAAGGAACTCGGCCTGACAATTCAGGGGGCGGTATGTAGCCATTCTGAGGCAATAGCTGAACAAGTTTCCATTGGTCGAAAGGAAAGAGAACAACATTCCAACTAACGGCAAGGCGGAAGAGCTGGACATCAACAATATGACTTTGCTCGGGCAGGCTATCGCCTTTTGCCATGAGCCTCTCCTCTCTATGCAACTCAGCTACCGAATGACAGTCTACCGCGTAATTCTGCCCATGGCAAACGGCTTTCCGCGGATCAGCTTGGCACCACCTCTCCCAGCACCCACGCCTCTGGCAGCAGGCGCTGCACCTCCGCCGCGCGCTCCGGGGCGCAGGCCAGCACCATCCCCACCCCCAGGTTGAACACCCGCTCCATCTCCCCGTCCGAAACATTCCCCTGGCGCTGGATGAGCCGGAAGAGGGGCGGGACCTCCCAGGAGCTTTTGTCAACCCGGAACGTCAGCCCCTTGGGCATGATCCGGGCCAGGTTCTCCGGGAGGCCGCCGCCGGTGATGTGGGCCATCCCCCTGATCAGCGGCATCGCCGGCTCCAGGAGCGGGTAGTAGCACCGATGGGGCTCCAGCAGCGCTTCCCCAAGCGTGCGCCCCAGCTCCGGCTCGTAGCGCTTGAGCGGCGCGGGGTCCTCGTCCAGGCGATAGACGGAGCGGACCAGGGAGTAGCCGTTGGTGTGGAGGCCGCTGGACGGGATGCCCAGGAGGACGTCCCCCCCGCGGACGGTTGAGAGGGGGTCCAGGAGGGCCTCCCGCTCTGCTGCCCCCACCAGGAAGCCCGCCAGGTCCAGCGCGCCCTTGGCGTAGATGCCGGGGAGCTGGGCCGTCTCGCCCCCCAGGAGGACGCAGCCCACAGCCTTGCACGCCTCGGCCACGCCTCTGACCAGCGCGGCCACCTGGGAGGGAACCAGCCGCTCCACGGCCACGTAGTCCAGGAAGAACAGGGGACGGGCTCCCGTGGTGTACACGTCGTTGACGCAGTGGTTCACCAGGTCGTGGCCGATGGTGTCGAAGCGGCCCAGCCAGAGGGCCAGCTTGATCTTGGTCCCCACCGAGTCGGTGCTGGCCACCAGGACCGGGTCCTGGTAGCCCTGGAGGCGGAAGCAGCCTCCGAAGAGGCCCACGTCGCCGATGACCTGGGGCGTGAACGTCGAGCGGACGTAGGGCTTGAAAAGCTCCTTGACTCGAGCGGCGGCGTCCAGGTCTACCCCGGCCGCCCGGTAGGCCTGGCTGCCCATGAGCTACGGGCGCTCCAGGGCCAGCTTGTCCATCTCCAGTTGGACGGGGATGGGGTACTCGCCCGTGAAGCAGGCGGTGCAGAAGTCCTTTCGGGTGCCCCCCGCGGCCTTCACCAGGCCCTCCATGCTCAGGTAGCCCAGGGAGTCGGCGCCGATGAAGCGGCGGACCTCCTCGACGCTCTGGTTGGCGGCGATGAGCTCCCCCCGGGTGGCCATGTCTATGCCGAAGGGACACGGGTGGCGGATGGGTGGTGCGCACACCCTCATGTGTACCTGGGTGGCGCCAGCCTTCCGCACCAGGCTCACCACGTGCGGCGTGGTGGTGCCGCGCACGATGCTGTCGTCCACCAGGACCACGCGCCTGCCGGCGATCACCTCGGGCAGGGGGTTGAACTTCATGCGCACCCCCAGGTCCCGGATCCTCTGGTCAGGCTCGATGAAGGTCCGGCCCACGTACCGGTTCTTAACCAGGCCCTCCATGTACGGGATGCCGGACTCCTGGGCGTAGCCCACCGCAGCCGCCGTGGCGGAGTCGGGCACGCCGATGACCACGTCGGCCTCCACCGGGTGTTCCCGGGCGAGCTGGGCGCCCATGGCCCGGCGGGCCAGGTAGGCCAGCTTGCCACCCAGCAGGCTATCGGGTCTGGCGAAGTAGATGTATTCGAAGACACAGGGGGCTGGTCCGGGAGGCTCTCCTGCGTAGGGGATGCTCCTCAGCCCCTCGTCTGCGATGACGATGGTCTCTCCGGGCTCCACCTCCCGGAGATACTGGGCCCCCAGGTGGTCCAGGGCGCAGCTCTCCGAGGCGATGATCCAGCCCCCGTCCAGCTTGCCCAGGCAAAGAGGCCGGACTCCCAGGGGGTCTCGGATGCCCAGGAGGGTGTCCCTGGTGAGCACCACCAGGGAGTAGGCCCCCTGGACCCGGCGCATCATGTAGGCAACCCTGTCCGCCCACTGGGTGCCGGGTGCCGAGGCCAGCAGGTGGGCGATCACCTCCGAGTCGGTGGTGGAGGTGAAGGTGCAACCCCAATCCTGGAGCTCCTGGCGCAGCTCCTGGGCGTTGATGACGTTGCCGTTGTGCCCCAGGGCAAGCTCCAGGTCACCGTTGCGGACCACCAGGGGCTGGGCGTTCTGGATGCGACTGGAGCCCGTGGTGGAGTAGCGGGTGTGGCCGATGGCCATGTGCCCGGGCAGGCGGTCCAGGTCTACCTCCCGGAACACCTGGGACACCAGCCCCATGGAGGTGTAGTGGAAGAACTGCTTCCCCGTGGCGGTGGCGATGCCCGCGCTTTCCTGGCCACGGTGCTGGAGGGCGTAGAGGCCGTAGAAGACGACCTTGGCGACGTTGAGGCCCTTGGCGTAGACGCCGACCACCCCACATGCCTCATGGGGCACATCCGATCCCTTGGCTTCATGGCCCTGTGCACTGGTGGTAGGGCTCAATAACCGCCTCCGGCGAGGATGCACCCGTATTATAGCGGCGCTCGGCGGGAGAGGTCAACGCGCTGGGGCCTGGCCCTGCCCTGCCACCGTCTGGAGGTCTTTGTCGCCCCGGCCGCTCAGGCCGACCAGCACCACGGCCTCTTGACGAAGTTGGGGTGCCAGCTCCTGGACCAGGTAGGCGATGGCGTGGGCCGGCTCCAGGGCCGGGATGATCCCCTCGGTGCGGCAGAGGAGGCGGAACCCCTCCAGGGCCTGGGCGTCGGTGACGGCAACGTAGGTGGCGCGGCCGCTATCCTTCAGGTAGGCGTGCTCAGGGCCGACGCCCGGGTAGTCCAGCCCTGCGGAGACGCTATGGGTCTCCTGCACCTGGCCCGCCTCGTCCTGAAGGAGGTACGAGTAGGAGCCGTGCAGGACGCCCGGCCTCCCCGCCACCAGCGTGGCGGCGTGTTTACCCGAAGCGATCCCTTCACCCGCCGCCTCGACACCTACGAGCCGGACGGAGCCGTCCTCCAGGAACGAGTAGAAGAGCCCGATGGCGTTGCTGCCCCCTCCCACGCAGGCGATCACGTAGTCGGGCAGGCGGCCCAGGGCCTGAAGGGCCTGCTGCCGCGCCTCCCGGCCGATGACCGTCTGGAAGTCGCGCACCATCATGGGGTAAGGGTGTGGTCCCACCACGCTTCCTAGCAGGTAGTGGGTGGTCTCCACGTTGGTCACCCAGTCGCGGATGGTCTCGTTGATGGCGTCCTTCAGAGTCCTGGTGCCGCTCTTCACGGAGCGGACCTCGGCGCCCAGGAGGCGCATGCGGTAGACGTTGAGGGCCTGCCGCTCCATGTCCACCTCGCCCATGTAGACCACGCACTCCAGCCCCAGCATGGCGCACACCGTGGCCGCGGCGACGCCGTGCTGGCCTGCGCCTGTCTCGGCGATGATGCGGCGCTTGCCCATGCGCCTGGCCAGAAGCCCCTGGCCCAGGGCGTTGTTGATCTTGTGGGCGCCCGTATGGGCCAGATCCTCCCGCTTCAGGTAGACGTGGACGCCCCCGCACTGGCGGCTCAGGTTCTCGGCGTAATACAGGGGCGTGGGACGGCCAGCGTAGTGCCTCAACAGCGAGGCAAGCTCTTCCTGAAAGGCCACGTCCTCCCGGGCCGAGCGGTAGGCCACCTCCAGCTCCTCCAGGGCCGCCATGAGCGTCTCGGGGACGAACCGGCCTCCGTAGGCCCCGAAGCGGCCACGGGAGTCGGGAAGGGCCTGTTCGCGCATTCGCGCTCTACTCCTTTTCACGCTGGTGCGTAAGGGCAAAGGCCTCCCGGGCCTGCCGAATGAAGGCGCCGATCTTCTGCAGGTCTTTCACCCCGTTGGTCTCCACGCCTGATGACACATCCACACCCCACGGCCGCACCTCCCGAATGGCCCGGGCCACGTTCTCCGGCGTCAGCCCTCCGGCCAGGAGAAAGCGATGGCTGGCCGCCAGCTCCCTGGCCAGTCCCCAGTCTACCATCTGCCCCGTGCCGCCGTAGGAGCCTGCGACCTGCGGCTCCAGGAGAGGGAGGATGCCCGCCTGCTCCAGCTCCGCAAGAAGGGCGTGCAGGCGAGCCAGGTCATCCGTCGCATCCACGTGGACCGCCTTGATCGTCGGGCGGGCTACCCCCTGGCAATACTCCAGCGGCTCGTGGCCGCTGAGCTGGGCCATGTCCAGGTCACACGCCTCCAGGATGCGGTTCATCTCCTCCACCGGCTGATCGGCGAAGATGCCCACCAGCTTCAGGCCGCCCGCCGGATAGGCCTGTCGAAATGCCTGGACCATGCGCCGCGCCTTCTCCTCTGGCAGGTGCCGGCGGGCGCCGGGGACGAAGTTGAAGCCGACGTAGTCGGCCCCCGCCCGGGCGGCGGCCAGCGCGTGCTCGATCTCCTGGACGCTACAGATCTTGACGTGGGTTACCTTCACTCCCTTAGATCCCCCTCTCCCTCAAAGGGCTTTGCCTCACGATGCATGTCTGCCCCACAATTCAACGAGTTGCCTCACGATTGGATTCCCACTCTAGCTTTGCGACGCCGTTTTGAGCAGACCCTGTGGACTTCCCGCAGTTAGGGCATTTTCTAAGACGTTCTCCAATTTGCTCGCTCACGAGGAACACTTTGAGGCATACAGGGCAGGTAAACGCAGCGTTATTGCCATAATAGTCATGTTGGTGCCCAGGGTTGCCTTTCTCAAACTTTATCTGAGACATCGCCCTTCTCCTTTCAGTTGGTCTTGCTCCCCAAGTGCCCTCTGTTCCAAAAGTCGGTGTCCTGTTCCAATCGGCATTCCTCAGCATGGTGGCTTGATCGTAGGTCCACGTTACCCGCCCGCCAGCTCCCGCACCTTGGCACCCACGTCGGGCGCCGTGACCAGGGCCTCGCCCACCAGCACGGCGTTGACGCCCGCCTTCTTCAGCCGCAGCACGTCCTCCCACGTCTGGATGCCGCTCTCGGCCACGACCACCTTCCCCTTGGGAATCCGGGGCCGCAGCCGCTCCGTGAGCGACGGGTCCATCTGGAACGTCCTGAGGTTCCGGTGGTTGATGCCGATGACCTCTGCACCGGCCTCCAGGGCCGCCTCCAACTCCCGCTCCGAGTGTACCTCCACCAGGGCCTGGAGCCAGAGAGAGCGGGCCGCGGCCAGCAGCTCCCGGAGCTGAGGTGGCTCCAGCATGGCCGCGATGAGCAGCACGGCGTCGGCGCCGTAGGCCCGGGCCTCGTAGAGCTGATAGGGATCGGACAGGAAGTCCTTGCGCAGCACCGGCAACCCAGTCGCGCTCACCGCCTGCTTCACCTGGGCCAGGTGCTCCAGGCTTCCCTGGAAGTGGTCCACCTCCGTGAGCACCGAGACGGCCGCCGCCCCGTTCTCGGCGTAGGTCGTCGCCAGGGCGACAGGATCATAGGCGTTCCTCAGGAGTCCGCGCGAGGGTGATGCCCTCTTGACCTCTGCGATGAGGTGGATACCGGGGCCCCAGATGCAGCCAGAGAAGTTCAAGGGCACGGGCTGTTCCTTGATACGAGCCTCCAGGGCAGCGAGCGGCTCCTCCCGCCGGCGCCGCGCCAACTCCCGCCGCTTGGCCTCCAGGATCTGGTCAAGAATGGTGGTCATGGGCATTTCAGTTCTGGGGGAGTCCATTCCGACAGTGTCGGGATGGCAGGGGCCTGGGGGTGTCCCCCACTGGGCACTGCCCAGACCCACGACTCGCTACCGTCGCCTGTCG
>JACQOS010000073.1 GCA_016202425.1 Chloroflexota bacterium | reverse complement strand
GTCCATCGAACTGGCCAGGGAGCGGGGCCCCTACCCTGCCTGGCGGCCCACGACGCCCGACGAACCACCCATCCGCAATGCCACGCGGACATGCATCGCCCCCACGGGCACCATCAGCGCCATCGCCGGGGCATCCAGCGGCATCGAGCCCATCTTCGCCCTGGCCTTCGTCAAGAACGTCCTGGACGGCAATCAGCTCCGGGAGGTGAACCAGGACTTCCTCCGGGTCGCCCAGGAGCGCGGCTTCTATAGCGAGGAACTCATGGACCAGGTGGCGAAGACCGGCTCCTGCCAGCACTTGGACGAGGTGCCCGAGGAGGTGAAGCGCCTGTTCAAGACGGCCCAGGAGGTCCCCTTCCAGACCCACGTCCGCATGCAGGCGGCCTTCCAGAGGCACACCGACCTGGCGGTGAGCAAGACCATCAATCTCCCCAACAGCGCCTCGGTCCAGGACGTGGCCAATGCCTACTGGATGGCCTATCAAGACAAGTGCAAAGGGATCACCATCTACCGCGACGGCTCCAAGCCCACGCAGGTGCTGGAGATCCAGCGGGAGAAGACCCTTCGACAAGCTCAGGGTGAGCGGGAAGTGCTGCCCGTGCCCAGGGCGCGGCCCGGGGCCATGAAGGGCGTGACGGAGCGGGTCCGCACGGGCCACGGCAACACCTACATCACCATCAACTTCGATGAGGAAGGCAGTCCCTTCGAGGTGTTCACCACCCTGGGCAAGGCAGGCGGCTGCGACTCCGCCAACCTGGAGGCCATCAGCCGCCTGGTCTCCCTGGCCCTGCGCTCCGGCATCCGGGCCGACCAGGTGGTCGAGCAGCTCCAGGGGATCACCTGCCACCCGGTCTGGGACCAGGGGGTCCAGGTGCGCTCCGCGCCCGATGCGGTGGCCCTGGCGCTCAAGAGGCACGCCACGCCCACGGGCAAGGGTACGCCGGAACTCCAGGCCGCGTACGGGGCCCAGCTTGGGCTCCCCTTGCCGGCCCGGGCCAACGGCAACGGCGGCGGCCGCCCGGCATGCCCGGAGTGCGGCAGCCCCGTGGCCTTCCAGGAGGGGTGCGTGACGTGCATGGCCTGCGCCTGGAACGAGTGCGGAGGGTAAGGAGAAAGTGGGTAGATTGATTCCAACTAGAAGGCTGCTTCGCAGGCGGGAACCCTTGGATCCGCCACGACTGTTGGATCCACCCAGGCCGCTAGTTCCAAGAGCGCGCCTCAGAAGGAGCCCGCCCGAACCAGTTCCTTCGCGAATTCCGTGCCCAAAATGCAGAGGCGGACTCATGTATGACATGCAGGGCTTCTGGACATGTTTTCAGTGCAAGCAACGTTTCATCCTTGAGACAAAGCAATAAGGGGTAGCATCAGCTTACAGAGCCTTGAACGGTGAGCTAAACATATGCCCTGTCATTCTGAGGGAGTCCCGACAGGTCGGGACGACCGAAGAATCTAAAGCGCAGGCCGAGTCAGTGGGATGCCTTGGATTCTTCGCCCCGATGGTATCGGGGCTCAGAATGACAAGGAAGAAAGGGAGGGCGCCATGCTAGGAGACCACGGCAAGCTCCGATGGCTGGTGGACCGGGACCTGCCGCAGGTGGCGGCGGAGGAGCCGGACATCCTTCCCATCAGTCGTTGCCGCGAGGAGCTCCTGGCCGAGGCCGTTCGAGCAGGGCGGATCGTCGCCACGGGCAACCGGGCGCTGGTGCAGTCGCCCGTGCCCGCCGACGAGCGCCCAGCCATCGTCCTGATCGCCGGCGGCTATTGCACGGCCGAGGCGCTGGTGCGGAACCTGCGCCACTTCCAATTCGCCATCCTGCATGAAAGGAGGTTCGACTCGCTGCAAGGCCAGAGGTTCCTCATCGACCTGGACCGGAGCATCTTGTGGGTCCGGGGAGACGGGGCCCTGGAAAAGCTGGAGGTGTGGGAGACGCCCAGCGTGCAGCGCGTCCCGGCACCGAGCCCCCTGGCGTAGCGTCAGGGGACCCGCCCGGGACGCCTCCGGCGTGATACGTTGTTACTGTTGTTGCTGGGGCGTCCGCCGATCCTTCCACTGCCCCCCGGTCACCGGGGGCCTGGCTAACCCCGCCTTGGGGTTTTGGATCCTTCTCCCCTGCCCCTCGGGCGACCCGAGGGGCGTTATCGCGGCCCGCTTGCCCCGGCGGGCCGCATCGCTTTTCGAGGGGACGCCCCAGCACCCCCATGGTGCCACAGGACACGCCCCGGGAGCAAGGCCCTGCTATAATCGGCGCGAGCGGATGGCATGAGCAAGCGACCCGTTCTCGCCGTCACCATGGGCGACCCCTGTGGCATCGGGCCGGAGGTGGTCGCCAAGGCGCTGTCGTTGCCAGAGATGAGGGGGCTGTGTCTGCCTCTGGTGGTGGGCAGCGCGGACGTGTTCCGGGCAACCGTGGCCCAGCTCGGGCTGGCCCTGGACGTCCGAGAGGTCCCGGGCCCCGAGGGCGTGGGCCGGCCAGCGAAGGCCGTGGCGGTGCTCGACCCGGGCAACCTCCATCTCGAGGAGATCGAGGCAGGGAAAGTATCTGCCGCTGCGGGGAAGGCCGCCATGGAGTGGGTAGAGCTGGCGGCACGTCTTTGCCTCGTCAACAGGGCCCAAGCCATGGTGACCGGCCCGGTCAACAAGGAGGCGGCAGCCCTGGCGGGGTACCGGGAGATCGGCCACACGGAGCTTCTGCAGAAGCTCACGGGGGCTCCCCAGGTGGCCACCATGCTCGTCACTGGGCGGCTCCGGGTGGTCCATCTGACTACCCACCGGTCGCTGCGGGCCGCCTGCGACGCAGTAACGCGGGACAACATCTTGGCCACGCTGGGGCTCACCCACCGGGAGTTCCAACGGTGGGGCTTCCCTCAGCCACGCATCGGTGTCGCCGCCCTCAACCCCCACGCCTCGGACGGCGGCCTGATGGGCGACGAGGAGGCCAGGGAGATCGCGCCTGCCGTAGAAGCGGCCCGCGCCAGAGGGATTGACGCCACGGGCCCGGTGCCGGCCGACATCGTCTTCCACCAGGCCATCGGCGGCCGGTACGACGTGGTTCTCTGCATGTACCACGACCAGGGTCACATCCCCGTGAAGGTCCACGGCTTCGAGCGCAGCGTGAGCGTGAACCTGGGCCTGCCCTTCGTCCGTACCTCCGTGGACCACGGCACCGCCTTCGACATCGCGGGCAAGGGCATCGCCCAGGCGGAGAGCATGGCGGAGGCCATCCGCCTGGCGACGGCCCTGGTCAACGGCCACGGCCTGGTCGCAAGCCGGCAGGTGGCGCAGGCCCGCACGCCGCCTGGCACGGGAAGCTTGGTATAATGCCTACGGAGAGGAACGCCGTCCGGGAGGCGTCTCGATGAACATCGCGTTCGTTGGCGGCGGTGTGATGGCCGAGGCGATGCTGCAAGGCATCCTGCGGGAGGGGGTGGCTCACGCCCAGGAGGTGTGGGTGGGAGAGCCGGTGGAAGGCCGCCGCCGGGCGCTGGCCGAGCGTCACGGCGTGGCTGTGACCTCCGACAACCTGGAGGCGGTGCAGCATGGGGACCTGGTAGTCCTCTCCGTCAAGCCGCAGAACCTGCCAGAGGTCCTGGGCGAGCTCCAGGGAAAGCTGAACGGGCGCCAGGCGCTCCTCTCCATCGTGGCAGGGGCGCGGATGCGGGCCCTGACGGAGGGCCTGAGCCACGCCCACGTCATCCGAGTGATGCCCAACACGCCCGCGCAGGTAGGCGCAGGGATGAGCCTCTGGCTCGCTGCGCCGTCGGTGTCCGAGACTTTCCGCACCATCACCCGGAAGGTCCTGGGCACGTTGGGCGACGAGCTGGAGGTCGCAGAGGAGAAGCTCCTGGACATGGCCACCGCCCTGAGCGCCAGCGGTCCCGCGTACGTGTTCCTGTTCCTGGAGGGCCTGATCGCCGCTGGGGTGTACCTGGGCATGACCCGCGAGATGGCGAGAAGACTCGCCCTTCAGACCGTGCTGGGGAGCGTCCGGCTGGCCCAGGAGACGGGCAAGCACCCAGCCGAGCTGCGCGACATGGTCACCTCGCCGGGGGGCACGACGGCGGAGGCCCTTCGTGTCCTGGAGCAGCGGGGCTTCCGGTCGGCGGTCCTGGATGCCGTGGTGGCGGCCTACGACAAGGCAAGGAAGCTGGGGGAGCAACGATGATCCTGGGAGACCCAAGGGACCTGGTACAGCTAGTCGGCACGTTTTTCTACATCGCCATCTTCGCCCGGGTGCTTCTCTCCTGGTTCCCCAACGTCCCGCCGAGCAACCCGGTGGTGAGGTTGCTTTACAGCGTGACCGAGCCCATCCTGAGGCCAATCCGGCGGGTGCTGCCCAAGTTCGGTATGATGGACCTCTCGCCCATGGTGGCGGTGCTCCTGGTGGTGGTGGTCCAAGAGATTTTCCTGGCCGTCCTCCCATCCTGACCTCGGGGAGGCAGCCCCTTGGCGCCAAGACAGCATGTGGCCATCGTAGCGGACGAAGGGGAAACGCCGAAGGTGGCCGACGCCTCTGGCCTAGAATGGGCGTGACGCCGATGGACAGGAGCCGTGGCGGGCCAGCCGACGGCGCGCTTTGGCCCACGGCGGACTCGTGAACGCCAAACACCCGCGCAACCTTTCTCCGACTGCCGAGCAGGACGCCAGGGCCTTGCTGCGCCACTTGCCACCGCTTCCTGCCCCTGCGCGACGGCCGGTGGTGGTGGTCTTGAGCGGCCTGCCTGGGACCGGCAAGTCCACCTTCGGCAAGCGCCTGGGGCAACGGGTCCCTCTCGCGGTGCTGGAGTCGGACGCCCTGCGCAGGCTCCTGGTCAGGGTGCCCACCTACGCCGCCGAGGAGAGCGCCCGGCTGTTCGACGCTATCCACCAACTCATCGGTGAGCTTCTGGGCCAGCGGGTGCCGGTGTTGCTGGATGCCACCAACCTGGTGGAAGCCCACCGCCAGCAGGTGTACGCCATCGCCGAGAAGCACCACGCCCTGCTGCTGGTAGTGCGCCTGGAGGCGCCCCGGGAGACGGTGCGGCAGCGGCTGGCGAGGCGCGCCCAAGATGAGGCCCGGGAGGACTCCTCCGAGGCGGGGTGGGAAGTGTACGAACGCATGCGGCCCTCGGTGGAGACGATCCAGCGCCCCCACCTGGTGATAGACACGTCTCGAGACTTGGAACCTGCCGTGAGCAGGCTCGCCCAGGAGGTCCAGGCGTGGCTGGCAGGGGAGCAGCCCGAGTAGCCACGGCCTATGGCAACGGCAACCCGCCCGACCATCTCCATCGAGACCCACGGCTGCAAGCTGAATCAGGCCGACTCCCAGGAGCTTGCCCGTCGCTTCGCCCAGGCCGGGTACCGCGTGGTGCCAGAGGCGGACGGTCCCGACGTGTACGTGCTGAACACCTGCACCGTGACCCGCATGGCCGACCGGAAGGCGAGGCACGCGCTGTCGCGGGCCCGGCGCCACAACCCTCACGCCCTGGTGGTCGCCACGGGGTGCTATGCGCAGCGCGCCCCTCAGGTCCTTGCCCAGATGCCTGGCGTGGACCGGGTGCTGGGCAACACGGCCAAGAACACGCTGGCCCAGGAGGTGGGTCGGGCCCTGGGACTCCCGGAGGTGACCTGCTCGACAGGCAGCATGCCCGATGACCCCGTGGATGCGATCCCCGAAGCCAGCGGGGAAAGCACGCCCTTGCGCACGCGGGCCTTCGTGAAGATCCAGGAGGGATGCGACCAGGTCTGTGCCTACTGCATCGTGCCGAAGGTGCGGGGAAGGGAGCGAAGCATCCCTCCGAAGCTGCTCTTGGCCCGGGCCCAGGCTCTGCGGGAAGCAGGCTGCCAGGAGATCGTGCTCACGGGGACACAACTGGGCAGCTACGGCTTTGACCTGCCTGGGGCGAGCCTCGCCAGGCTGCTCCGGAGCGTCCTGGGCACCACCGACATCCCGCGGCTGCGGGTGTCGTCGCTACAGCCACAGGAGCTGACGCCGGAGCTCCTGGAGCTCTGGCAGGACCCACGGCTCTGTCCCCACCTCCACCTCCCGCTGCAAAGTGGCTCGGCCACGGTCTTGAAGGCGATGCGCCGCCGGTACACGCCCCAGGACTACGCCCGGGCGGTGGAACGTATCCGGCGCCAGGTCCCTGGTGCGTCGGTCACCGCCGACGTGATGGTCGGCTTCCCTGGGGAGACGGAGGAGCTGTTTCGGGAGAGCTACGGCTTCTGCCGGGCGATGGAGTTCGCCGGACTGCACGTGTTCCCGTACTCGCCCCGGCCCGGCACCAGCGCCGCCCACCTCCAGCCGAAGGTCCCAGAGCCGCTTCGGCGCCAGCGCGCGACGCTCCTGCTGGCCCTGGCCAGGCGACAGGCCTGGGAGTACCGTCGTAGGCTTCTGGGAACCGTCCGGGCGGTGCTTTGGGAGTCAGGCCTTCTCCGCACCAACGGCCGGACCCCGGATAGGATGGGCCTGAAGGTGTGGACCGGCTACACTGACAGCTACCTGCGGGTGGCCATGGAGTCGTCCGAGCCGCTGGCCAACCACATCACACGGGCGACGCTGGAGCGGCTGGAGGGCAACCTGGTGTGGTGCCGGCCAGCCCAGGGCGCTCGCTAGAAGCTGTTCGGAAATACGTCTCGGGGGAGTCCATCCCGACGGGTCGGGATGGCAGGGGCCTGGGGGTGTCCCCCACTGGGCACTGCCCAGACCCACGACTCGCTACCGTCGCCTGTCGCAGGTACGCTGCAACGCTGGTGCATGGGGGTACAGGGGGTGAGGGTTTTCCGAATAGCCTCTAGAGTCCCAGCAGCTTCTGAGGCTTGCCCCGGATCTCCAGCACCCGCTCGATGTGCTTCTCGTGGATGAGGGAGTTAAGCTCGGCGCGAAGAGCTATGGTATGGGTCTGCTGAGCAGCGTGGTCGGCGTCGGCGAGGCTCCGCCAGAGGGCAATGCGTCCCATCTCGCCCGCATCGTCCGTGGGCTGGTAGCGGAATCCGAACATATAGCCTGGGAAGGTAGCGTAGTGCGCCTCCAATCGGTCCAGCACGTCCTCCACCTTCTTGGCGGCGCCAGGAAGGTGACGCACCACCGTCTGTCGAGCGATAGCCATGGCAACACCTCCTCCGCCGTGTCGGCCCCAGGGCGAAAACCGGTACCCAGGAGAGTATAGCAGCGACTCCATGGCCGCTGGAAGGAGTCACAGGGCTACCGGACGGAAGCTCCTCTCACCGTTCCTGCGGTCCACGTAGCCCAGGCACTCCTCCGGGGCATGGGAAAAGAAGAGGAGCCAGCCGTTACGCTCGGCCTCTTCCAGCAGGGCGCGCTTCTGGGCAAGGACCTCCTCCGGACAACGGTCGTAGGCGGCGATGTAGGGCAGTCGCAGGTGGAAGGGGGTTGGGATGAGGTCGCCGCAGGCCAGGACCCGCTCGCCCCCATAGGTCACCAGCACCGCCTGGTGCCCCTGAGTGTGGGCATGGGTCACCCGGACCTGGACCCCAGGCACCACCTCCGTGTCGCCGTCCAGCAGCTCGAGATGGCCGCTCTTCTGCAATGGCATAAGGTCATCGGCGTGGTACGAAGCGGTGCTGCGCTCGTTGGGGTTCAGGGCCTCCTCCCAGGCGGCGCGCTGGACGTAGTAGGTGGCGTTGGGGAAGGCAGGCACCGGGACCCCCGACCGGTTCAGCCGGGTGCAGCCCCCGCAGTGGTCGAAGTGGAGGTGGGTGAGGACCACCGCCGTCACCTGGGCTGGCGCGACACCTCGGGCGCGCAGCTCCCTGGCCAACTGGCTGGTGCCAAGCCCGTAGCGGTCCTTCAGATGGTCAGGCTCCTTGCTCCCCACACCGGTGTCGATGAGAACACAGTGCCGGTCGTTCCAGACCAGGAGGCAGTTCAGGCCCAGCTTCACCCTGTTGCGGCGGTCGGGAGTGAGCAACTGCTCCCAGAGGACCCTGGGCACCTGGCCAAACAGGGAGCCGCCATCGAGCTTGATGACGCCATCGCTGAGGACGGCAAGGAACGTGTCTTCGGCCTTACGCACGGGAAGCCTCCCTTGGTATGGGGCACGCCAAAAACGGTGCCCCAGAAGAGAACGTCACCTATCGTGGGCGATTCCCTGGCCGCGATGTCCATAACTCGGAGCGCGGCGAGGTGCCGGTAGCCACCCGACACAGGACCTCGCTCAGGCCACACACCCGGCCGGCGGGGGCACGCGAATCGCCCGCAAATGGGCCACCGCTCCGGAGCCTGGGGAACACCGTGCAGGGTAGCCCCCGCTGTGCCTCCCGTCAAGCAACAGTTGTGCGACTTTGGTGTATACCACGGTATACCCGACGTATACCTGCCGCCAGGTTCCGTAAGGCGGGGTGCGTCTGCTGCCGGTTGCCACCACGGTGCTTCCAGCGCCCGACGACGCGGTTGCTATGGTACAATGGTATCGGTGGGCGAGGCCCCGCAGCACGGGGCGCCTTCGGGTGCTCCCGGGATGTCCTCCGGGCCACGCCGCCAAGACACCCCCGAGAGGTGGACCAACGAGCATCTTGCTCCGGCTTCCGCTCCTGCTGCTGGCCCTGTGGCTGGCGTGGGTCGCGTTCCGACTGTTGACCCGTGCCCCCCGGGCCGGTGGACCGCAGCAGCGTCCCTTCCCCTGGCCCCGGCCGCCATGGGAGGGCCATCAGAACTCGCGCCGGCACCCGGAGCAGCTCTCACCCCAAGAGATCCTGGGGGTGCGCCCGGGGGCGACGCTGGCCGAGGTGAACGCGGCATACCATCGGCTACTGCGCCAGCACACCCCTGACAAGCTGCGCCGGATGGTCCCCGAGCTGAGAGAGCTGGCGGAGCGGCGACTCCAAGAGATCCATAGGTCCTACGAGGTCCTGAAACGCCAGGTGAGAAGGTGAGGGAGGCCCCCCTGGCTACCGGCTTGCTGCCGGCCCGCTCGTGGTCAGGCCGACACCGCGGGGGTAGCTCAGCGGTAGAGCTCCTGCCTTCCAAGCAGGTTGTCGCGGGTTCGAATCCCGTCCCCCGCTCCAGTCCTTGAATCCAACAGCCCCCTTGCCGTGGATGGCCTCGTTGACATCCCGAGTCTGCATGTCCAGCGGATGGTTCCCAAGGCCGCCCCTTGAAGATATACTGGGACATTGGGTTGGACCGATAGGAGTCTGCGACCGCGCAGGATTCCCCGGGGAAGCGACCGACGGAGGGAAGCGGTGAGTCCCATCAAGGTGTTGCTCGTCCACGAATACGAGCTCGCTCGGCTGGGGCTGCGCCGGATGCTGGAGGCCCACGACGACATCGAGGTAGTGGGCGAGGCCGCCGATGGCACCGACGCCCTCATGCGGGTGGCCACATTATCGCCTGACGTCATCGTGATGGCGGCCGACTTGCCCACCCTGAGCGGCCTGGAGACGGTCGCCCTGCTGAAGAGGCGAGGGCTGGCAGGGGCGGTGATCGTCCTCAGCTCCGACGACGCGCGGCTGGCCGAGGCCATGCAGGTGGGGGCGAAAGGGTACGTTGTCCAGGACGCGGAGGCCGACGAGCTGGCGAGCGCCATCCGCGGGGTGCCGGAGGGAGGGTTCGTCTTCGGCGCTACCCTGATGAAGACGGCCGGGGGCCGGGAGGTGGCCCTTCGCTACTTCGCGGGCCATGAGGCCACTCGCCAGGCCACACCCGCGCCAGCGCCTGTCGCGGCGACCGCCGCCGCTCAAGCACCAGCCCCTGCCGCCAGCGAGCCTGAGTCTCCCGGGGACCTGGCGACCGAAGCGCAGCTCGTCCTCTCGCCCCCGCTGGAGCCAACCCAGCTCTTGAAGCTGCACCACTGGCTCGCCGGGGCTGCGGGAGGGGAGATCAGGAAGACGGAGGGGATGTGGCAGGGAGACACCGTCGTTGAAGTGAGCTTCCGCCAGCCCATCGTCCTAAAGGAGCGGCTCGCTGCCTTGCCGTTCGTGCGCGAAGTGCGCGAGGAGCCGTACGCGGGAAACCCCTTGGCCGGCCTGGTGGCGACCGAACGAAGGACCCAGAGGATCGGGGTGGGGCGTTTCCTGCCAAAGCGCCTCCGGCTGACCCTCAAGTCCGAGCCGTGAGGCGCCCATGGCCTGCCGCGGCAGGCCATGCTGGAGAGGGAGGTAACCAGGATGGGCAAGGACCTCAGGACGTTCCTCGACCAGGTAAGGGAGGCCCAGGACTCCGGACATTTCCAGGAGTCAGGGCTGGTGGAGGTGGGGCGGCCGGTGAAGCCGTACCTGGACGTGCCCATCCTCCAGCAGAAGCTGGCGCACCAGGGCCGCTACCCCCTCATCTCCTGCCCCCGCGTTGAGGGCTACCGGCTGCCCCTGATCTCCAACCTCTACGGGAGCTGGGAGCTACACGGGCTGGCCCTGGGGCTGTCTCCCGACCGGTGGACAGAGCGGGACCTCTTCTGGGAGTACAGGAAGCGGCTGGAAGAGCGCAAGCCCACGAGGGTCGTTCCCGCCTCTCAGGCCCCCGTCAAGGAGGTAGTCCTCAAGGGCGACCAGATAGACCTGGGCCTCTTCCCCGTCAACCAGCACGCCATCCCCCAGGCGGGGAGGTATATCACCCCTGGCTGCATGGTCTCCAGGGACCCGGATACCGGCATCCAGAACGTGGGAGTCTACCGGCACCAGGTGAAGGGGAAAGACCTCCTGGGGGTGATGATCAACCCCGTCCACGACGCCAACCCCATCGCCCACCGCTACGCTGAGCTAGGCAAACCCATGGAGGTGGCCATCGTCCTGGGACACCACCCGGCCGTGGGTATCGCCTCCTGCGTTCGGGGCAGCAGGAGGAACTTCAGCGAGCTTGAGGTGGCGGGCGCGCTCCTGGGCGAGCCCCTGGAGGTGGTGAAGGCCGAGACGGTGGACCTGGAGGTCCCCGCCCGGGCAGAGATCGTCATCGAGGGCGTCATTGACGACCCCCGGGAGACGAGCACCGACGGACCTTTCCCGGAGCGTCTCCACTACGGCAGGGGCGGCAAGCCCTGCTTCCTCCTGCGCGTCACGGCCATCACTATGCGCCACGACGCCATCTTCCACGACCTGGACCCCTCCCACCGGGAGCACAGCATGATGGGCGGCAACCTCAACACCGTCCGCGCCTACAACGCGGTGCGGGCAGCCATGCCCGACAGCGAGATCCTGGAGGCCCGCTCCTTCATGGGCGCCCTCTGGATCAAGCTGAGGAAGCGCGTGATGGGGGAGGGAAAGCGCGCTTGCCTGGCGGCCATGGCCGCGGAAGAGCACCCCCAGTTCATCGTGGCCGTGGACGACGACATTGACCTCTACAGCACCCACGACCTGGGGCTGGCCCTGAGCACACGGGTGATTGCCGACCGGGGCATCGACATCATCCCGTACATCACCGGCGCCCACCTGAACCCCACGGCCTACAACGAGAGCCGGGACCCCATCATTGAAGGAGGCCCCATGACCACCCGGGTCATCATCGACGCGACCCGGCCCCTGGGCCGCCCGTGGTCCACCAGGATCACCCCCCAGAACGCGTTCGAGGAGCGATGGGCGTCCACCACGCTGGAGGACTTCGCCCTCACCTGGCCAACGCGAGTCGCCCTGAGGGAAAGGCGCCAGCGGGCGGGCTAGTACCTACTGTCGGAAAAGGGCGCGATGATCAACCGCTCGTGGTGAGCCTAGTTTACCCTGAGTGCAGCCGAAGGGAACCATACGAGCGGAGGAAAAGTCCCGCTCATGTCCTTCGACGGTGCTCAGGATGAGCGGGACTTGAAGTATGAC
>JACQOS010000066.1 GCA_016202425.1 Chloroflexota bacterium | reverse complement strand
CCTCTGGACTCCCCCCAGACGTATTTCCGAACCACTTCTAGACCTTTGCAAAGGGCCTTCCCTTTGCTATACTCGCCGTGCCCGAGACCCGGGGACTCTCCAGGGAAGGAGCGCCGATGCCGGCCTTCGCCGTAATTGGGGCCCAGTGGGGCGATGAGGGGAAGGGGAAAATCGTTGACTACCTCGCCCAGCATTGCCAGTACGTTGTCCGCTTCTCCGGAGGAAACAACGCCGGCCACACGGTCATCAACGAGATGGGGGAGTTCGCCTTCCACCTGGTCCCTTCAGGTATCTTCTGGCCCCAGGTGACCTGCATCGTAGGGAACGGGGTAGTCATCGACCCCGACGTCCTTCTGGACGAGATCCGGAAGCTCCAGGAGCGTGGCGTGGATACCAGCCGCCTCCTCATCAGCGACCGGACCCACGTGATCATGCCCTACCACGTGCGGCTGGACGCGCTGGAGGAGCGGGCCCGGGGTGGCAGCGCCATCGGTACCACGGGCAAGGGTGTTGGCCCCGCCTATGTGGACAAGGTAGGACGCGTGGGCATCCGCGCTGGTGACCTTCTGGAGGCGGGCCACAGCACGACGTTCCTGCCCCGCCTGGCCCACGTCGTGAAGCAGAAGAACGCCATCATCACCAGCGTGTACCAGGGTGAGCCTTTCTCCCTGGAGAAGCTCCAGGCCCGCTGCGTGGAGTGGGGGCAGCGCCTGGCCCCCTACATCAGGCCCACGGAACCGGTCGTACACCAGGCCATCGCCAGAAAAGAGAACCTCCTGCTGGAGGGTGCCCAGGGCACCATGCTGGACGTGGACCATGGTACCTACCCGTTTGTCACCTCCTCATCGCCTTCGGTGGGAGGGGCATGCATCGGCCTGGGGATTCCACCCCACGTCATCACGGGTGTCATCGGCGTTTTCAAGGCCTACTCCACCCGTGTGGGTGGCGGCCCGCTTCCCACGGAACTCCACGACGCCACGGGCGAGGCCATCCGACAGCGGGCTTGGGAGTATGGGACCACCACCGGCCGTCCGAGAAGGTGCGGGTGGTTCGACGCCGTGGCGGCCCGGTACAGCGCGGCGGTGAACGGCTTTACCTCTCTGGTGCTCACCCGGCTGGATGTCCTGGACGGCTTCCCGTCGGTCAAGGTCTGCGTCGCGTATCGGCTGGACGGCAAGACCCTGAACCAGCTCCCGACCAACACATCGGTCCTGGACCGGTGCCAGCCGGTCTACGAGGAGCTGCCGGGCTGGGACCAGCCGACGGCTTCCGTCAATCACCGAGCCGGGCTGCCCGAGCGGGCCTTGCGATATGCCGCGCGCATTGAAGAGCTGATAGGCGTTCCCATCGATCTCATCTCGACGGGGCCCCGGCGGGAGGAGACGGTGGTGGTCCGCCCCATGATCAAGGCTTGACGCCACCGAGGGGCCAGGAGGAGGGACCATGAAGCTGGCGTTCTTCAACGACTTCGTCTTGGGGGTGGTCCGGGGGGACCGCATCTTCGACGTAACGCGAGCCGTCCAGGAGGTCCCCCATGTGGGGCCCCACGACCTCATCTCCCGCCTGATCGAACAGTTCCCACAGCATCAATCGCTTCTGGAGCAGGCCGCCGGGAGCGGTCAGGGAACTCCTCTCCAGCAGGTCCGACTGCGGGCGCCGTTGCCCAAGCCGGGCAAAATCCTCTGCATGGCGGGCAACTACCGAGAAACCGGGACTGTCAAGGAACCCAGGCCCTTCAACGCCTTCCTCAAGTCCCCCAACGGGGTCGTTGGTGACGGCGACACGGTGGCCCTGCCCAAGGCCCAGGCCCCCGTCTTTCACCATGAGGCAGAGCTTGGCCTGGTGGTGGGCAAGAGGGCTAGCCAAATCAAGCCCGAGGAGGCAAGGGAGCACATCTTCGGCTGGGTGAACTTCATCGATGTCTCGGCCCGAGGGCTGGGGCCTCCCAACAGTGATACCTATTTCTGGACCAAGTCCTGGCACACCTTCGCGCCCATGGGACCCTACCTGGTGACCACCGACGAGGTGCAAGACCCACAGAACCTCCCGGTAAAGCTGTGGGTGAGCGGCGAACTGCGCCAGGACTTCAGCACGAGCGATATGGCCCACTCCATCGCCGAGACCCTCGCGTGGGCCAGCATGATCACGACCCTGAACCCGGGCGATGTCCTGGCCCTGGGGACGAACCACCAGGGTCTGGGGGCCTTGCAGGACGGCGACCAGGTGGAGATGGAGACCACCGGGCTGGGCAGGCTCCGCGTCACCGTAGCTGATCCCCTCAAGCGCCAGTGGCCCAGAGGTGTAGACCGGTCCGCGGCGAACCCTGCCTTCAGGCGCGTGTCTGCCTAGTGTTGCATCAGGCTATTGCCGTACATTCGGGGGTGCAGTCCTTCCCGTACAGGAAGGATCGGGGTGTCCCCCACTGGGCACTGCCCAGACCCACGACTTGCTACCGTCTCCTGTCGCAGGTACGCTGCAAAGCTGGTGCATGGGGGTACAGGGGGTGAGGGTTCCCCAAATAGCCTCTAGACTTGGGTGACGCGACACTAGACGCAAGGAAACTGAGGGAGGAGGAGAAGCCATGAAGCTCGTGTTCTTCGACGACTTCAAGCTGGGACTGGTGAAGGACAACCGGGTCGTGGATCTCTCCGAGGCGGTGCGCGACGTCTCCGCCCCCACGCCCCAGGACCTCCTCAACGCGGTAATCGTCGGCTTCAAGGACCGTTACCGCGCTCGCTTCGAGGAGGCGGCCCGCCGTGGCGCCAGCACGCCCCTGCACCGGGTGCGGCTGCGGTCGCCGGTCCCGAGGCCTGGGAAAATCGTTGCCATGGCCGGCAACTACCTGGAAAACGGGGCCCTCAAGAACAACCCCAGGCCCATCAGCGCCTTTCTCAAGTCCTCGGAATCGGTCATCGGCCCGGGGGACACCGTGGTGCTGCCCCCAAACCCCGCTCACATCTTCCACCACGAGGCGGAACTGGGGGTGGTCATAGGCAGGGAGGCCCGGGAGGCGACGGCGGCTCAAGCCTACGAGCACGTCTTCGGGTACGTCAACTTCATGGACGTCTCCGCCCGAGGTCTGTTCCCGCAGAGCTTCTTCTGGATGAAGTCGTGGGACACCTTTGGCCCCACAGGGCCATTCCTGGTCACGGCGGACGAGGTACCCGACCCCCACAAGCTACGGGTCCGGTGCTGGGTCAGCGGCGAACTCCGGCAGGACTATGAGACCAGCGACATGGCCAGCCAGGTCCCGCGCGTGGTGGAGTGGTCGTCCTCCATCACCACCCTGGAGCCCGGAGACATCATCGCTTGCGGCACTAACCACCAGGGCCTGGGCGCCCTTCAGGATGGCGACCGCCTGGAGATGGAGGTCACCGGATTGGGCAGGCTCTCCGTCTCTGTGCGGGACGACCTCAAGCGGGAGTGGCCCCGGGGCACTGACAAGGTGATGGCGGACTTCATCGCCGCCAGGGGGCCCGCCCCGGCCTGGAGGGCCGCCGCACCGCCTGGCCGGTCGTAACCGGCGTCTCGGGGGAGTCCATCCCGACGGGTCGGGATGGCGGGGGTTTGGGGGTGTCCCCCAGCTATCTTTTCTTCCCCCTCTCCCTTGGCAAGGGAGAGGGGGTACAGGTCGAAGACTCTTCGAGGGGTGAGGGTTTCCCGAATAGCCCCTAGGACTTGGCCCGCTTCGGGTCGCCCGCCGGCCTCTTGGACACCACCGCCTCCGCGATCTTGCGGAACTCGTATTCGTCCAGCATGCCCTTCTTCTCCAGGGAGCGGTTCTTGACCTGGAGGAGGAGCTCCTGCATCTCCTCGTTGGTGGCCTTCACGCCGATGCGGTCCAGCCAGATGCCTACCGAGTCCATCCCGCTGCCCTTGCCCAGCAGGATGCGCGGCGGGTTCTGCCCCACCAGGCGCGGTTGGTAGGGGAACATCTCCGTGAGCTGGTCGGGGCCCTGCTCCATGAGGTTCTTGTAGAACATGGCAGGGATCCCCGACTCGATGTCGAAGAGGTGGTCCCCCACGATGTGGCGGTTGGGAGGGATGGGGTGGTCGGCCAGCTCTCGTACCAGCTTCGACAGGGGGTACAGCTTCGCGCTCTCTATCCCCGTATCCACACCGTAGAGGGTCTGGAGGGACAGCACCAGGTCTTCCATGGGCACGTTGCCCGCCCGCTCCCCGATGCCCGTGATGGTCGTGTGGACCGTCTCCACGCCATTGAGCATGGCCACGATGGTGTTGGCCACCCCGAGGCCATAGTCCATGTGGAAGTGGGTCTCCAGGGGCTTCTTGATGCGCTCCTTGGTGCGCTTCACGAAGTACTGGACCGCCTGGGGCGTGAGGACGCCCATGGTGTCCACCAGGGCCAGGGCGTCCATGTGCCCCTCCCTGGCGATGCGCTCGATGAGGTCCAGGTACCAGGTCATCTCCGCCCGGGAGGCATCGATGGGGAAGAAGGTCGTGTACAGCCCTTCAGCCTTGGCCTGGAGGGTGGCCTTGATGGTGCTGTCAATGGCCCGCTCCAGGGGCCACTTGTAGGCCTTCTGGATCAGGTGCTGGGAAGAGGGGACCTCCAGAATAATCCCCTTGACGCCCGCCTCGGAGGCCCGCTTCACGTCGTCCACGATGCACCGGGCAAAGGTGAAGACCTCTGCCTTGAGCCCCATCTCGGCGATGGTCTTGATGGCCTCGGCGTCCGCCCAGGAGACCGCCGGCATGCCCGCCTCGATGCGGTGGACCCCCGCCTCGTCCAGCATGGAGGCGATGCGGATCTTGTCGTCCTTGGTGAACACCACGCCCGCCTGCTGCTCCCCGTCCCGAAGGGTGGTGTCGTGGATCTTCACCTGTTTCGGGAAGCTGAACCCCTTGGTCACCTCGGGGAGGAAATTCCACGGGCTGGTAAACCACAAGTCGCTCTTCCAGGGTTCTGCCATGACGCCCTCCTTTGCGCTGCTACGTTCCGTGAGCCCGGGCCTTGCCCGGGCAGCCGGTGGTATCGCCGCCGGGTCTACCGCCCCGCCGGCACGGGCAGGTCCACCCGGTATCCCGCCAGCAGCTCCTTGAGCTGCGAAGCCGTCCTCTCGTCCGGCATGGTGAGAGGCAGGCGCAGGCCGCCGACGTTGAAGCCCACGATGTTGACACTGTACTTCACGGGGATAGGGTTGGAAAGGACGAACATCCCCTTGAAGAGGGGCAGGAGGCGCCGGTGCTCCCGGGCCGCCTCCTCCAGCTTCCCCACCAGCACCATCTCCATCATCCTCTTGATCTGCCCCCCCACCAGGTGGGAAGCCACGCTCACCACCCCGTAGCCGCCCAGGCACATGAGCGCGAAGGTATCGGAGTCGTTGCCGCTCCATACCCGGAAGCCTGCCCGGGCGCCCGAGACAATCTTGGCGATCTGGTCGAAGTCGGCACTGGCCTCCTTGATGCCGACGATGTTGGGAACCTGGCTCAGGCGAAGGGTCGTCTCGGCCGCCAGGTTGGTGATGGTCCGACTGGGGACGTTGTAGAGGATGCAGGGAAGGGAAGTGCTCTCGGCGATGGCCCTGAAGTGGCGCTCCAGGCCTTCCTGGGTAGGCTTGTTGTAGTAGGGGACCACCAGCAGCACGGCGTCAGCCCCGGCCTTCTGCGCCTCCCGGGTGAGCTCGATGCTCTCCTGGGTGCTGTAGGTGCCTGCTCCTGCCACCACGCTGCCCCTTCCGCCCAGGGCCTGGCGCACCTCGGCGAAGAGCCTGGCCTTCTCCGAATGGGTGAGCGTGGGCGACTCCCCGGTCGTGCCCGCCACCACCACGCCGTCGCTTCCAGACTCCACCAGGGCTCGGGCCAACCGCCCGGCCTGGGTGTAGTCCACGGCCCCCTGCTGGTCAAAGGGGGTAACCATTGCAGTGAACAGCCTACCCAGCTCTGCCATGACGTCCCTCCCTTGGTGGTGGATGAAGCTAGCGGGCCGTTCGACTGAGGAGCAGGTCCCGCTTGAGCACCTCTTCTGCGATCTGGATGGCGTTGAGAGCAGCGCCCTTGCGCAGGTTGTCCGCCACCACCCACAGGGCCAGGCCCCGAGGATGAGAGGCATCCTGTCGAATCCTTCCCACGAAGACATCGTCCTTGCCCGCCGCCTCCCAGGCCAGGGGGTATCGGCTGCCGGAAGGATCGTCCACCACCGTTACCCCTGGAAAAGCGGCCAGGAGCGAACGCGCCTCCTGGGGACTCATGGGGTCCTGGAACTCCACGTGGACCGCCTCGCTGTGGGAGACGTACACCGGCACCCGGACGCAGGTGGCAGAGACGGCCAACTCCGGAGCATGCATGATCTTACGGGTCTCTTCCACCATCTTCCACTCTTCCTTGGTATACCCGTTCTCCAGGAACCCCTCGATGTGGGGCAGCACGTTGAAGGCGATCTGGTGAGGGTACACGCGGCTCACGGCGGCGTCCCCGGCCAGCACGGCCCGCGACTGCTCCGTCAGCTCCTGTTGCGCACGGCTGCCCGTGCCCGACACCGATTGAAAGGTGTCGACGATCACCCGCTGGATGGGGTTCGCCCGGTGCAGCGGGTAGAGGGCCATGACCATCTGTGTGGTGGAGCAGTTGGGGATGGACACCAGCCCCCGGTGGTGGGCCAGGTCTCCCGCGTTCACCTCGGGGACCACCAGAGGGACCTGGGGCTCCATGCGGTAGGCCGAGGAATCGTCGATGACCAGCGCCCCCGCCCGCATGGCCACCGGCGCCCACTGCCTGCTGATATCGCCGCTCACGGAGATGAAGGCAATATCCGCGCCCTCGAAGACCGCCGGAGTGGTGGCCTCCACGGGCACCTCTTGGCTGAAGACTCGCAGGCGCCTGCCTACGGAACGGGGAGAGGCGCAAAGACGGAGCCGCGCTACCGGGAACTTGCGTTCCTCCAGGACCCGGAGGAATACGGTCCCCACCGCGCCGGTGGCACCCAAGACGACGATGTTTGCCTTGCGCACGCTCGCCCTGTACCGGGAGGTTGACACGGAGGGGCCCTTACAGCCCTTCGTTCTGTCCTACGGGTACCGTCAGTGGAGGCCCAGGACCTCTTCCAGGCCAATCACCAGCGTCCGCCGCTTGACGACCTCTTTCACTGCCAGCAGCAGGCCCGGCATGTAGCACTCCCGGCTCAACGTATCGTGCCGGAGCGTCAGCGTCTGCCCAGGGGCGCCGAAGACCACCTCATGGTGGGCCAGACGCCCGGGCATCCGCGTGCTGTGAATGGCGACGCCATTATAGTCGCCTCCCCGCGTCCCTGCCAGGGGCTCCTTCTGCGGGACAGGGCGCTTGAACCGCTTCTCCTCCGCGATAGCCCGGGCAATGGCCAGCGCCGTGCCCGAAGGAGCGTCGATCTTGGCCTCGTGGTGGGCCTCGAAAATGTCGGCGTACTCAAAGAAGCGGGCGGCCTGTCGGACCAAGTAGGTGAGCACCACCGCCCCCAGAGCGAAGTTGGGCACGAGCAGGATACCAACGCCGTGCTCCCGGCTGAGGGCGTCCAGGGTGCCGAGGTCCTTCTCGCTCAGGCCCGTCGTCCCGATGACGGGGCGCACGTCTCGAGGCACCGCCACCCGGGCCATGGCCACGGCGGCCTCTGCCACCGAGAAGTCCACCACAACCTGGGCGGCGCACCGGCTGAGAAGCCGTTCCAGGCTGGTGCTATACGGGACCGACCTTGCCCCATCCGGCAAGGGCAGCGTCTCGCCCCCCGGAACGACATCCACGGCCCCCACCACCTCCACTGCCGGGTCGCGGGCAAGGGTCCGCAGGCACTCCTGCCCCATCCTGCCCCGCGCTCCATGGACGATGACGGAGATGGGCGCCATGACGGCCTCCCTAGCGAGGCTCTCGCCCCGGGGGTGGCGGATACCTGCGCGGCGGCCCGCCGGGGCCACCAGTCCCCCTCCCACCGGGCCTGGGCCCTCCCGGCCCGCGGCCAGGGCCAAAGGGAGGCCGGTCCCGCCTGGGCGGGCCCTGCCCCATCCGTCCATCCCCTCCTCGGCCCGGTGGGCCGAAGGGACGCGGCCTCTGGTCCTGCGCCTCCCTGGGCGGCTGTCCCGGCGTCGGGCCCTGCTGCCCCTCGGCCTGGCCCGCGAAGACCGCCCGGCGAGACAGGTTCACCCGGCCCAGGCGGTCGATCTCGGTGACCACCACGGTGACTTCGTCCCCCACCTCCACCTCCTCCTCCACCCGCTCGAGCCTGCGGTCGGCAAGCTCGCTGATGGGGACCAGGCCTTCCTTGCCCGGGAAGATTTCCACGAAGGCGCCGAAGTTCATGACCCGGGTCACCTTGCCGGTATAAATCTGGCCGACCTCCGCCTCCCGGGTCAGGGACTGGATCGCCTCCTTGGCCTTCTGAGCGGCCTCTTCGCTGGTGGAGCCGATCATGACCGTGCCGTCGTTGGCCACGTCGATGGTAGTCTTGGTCTTCTCGATGATGCTGCGGATGGTCCTGCCCCCGGGCCCAATGACGCTGCCTATCTTCTCCACCGGGATGGTGATCTTCAAGATGCGGGGGGCGTAGGGGCTCAACGCGGCGCGCGGCTGGGCCAGCGCGCTCCGCATCCTGTCCAGGATGAAGAGGCGGCCCTCCCGCGCCTGGGCCAGGGCACGCTCCACAATGGCGAAAGAGATCCCCTTCACCTTGACATCCAGTTGGAGGGCCGTGATTCCCTCGGCCGTTCCGGCGACCTTATAGTCCATGTCGCCGTAGAAGTCCTCGATCCCCTGGATGTCCGAGAGGATGCCTGCTTCCTCCTGGGCGCCCAGGACCAGGCCCATGGCGATCCCCGCCACTGGCGTCTTGATGGGGACCCCGGCATCCATGAGCGCCAGGCTCCCAGCACAGACGCTGGCCATGGAGGTACTGCCGTTGGAACTCAGGACTTCGGAAACGAGACGGATCGTGTACGGGAACTCCTCCTCCCTGGGGATCACCGGCAGCAAGGCGCGCTCCGCCAGCGCCCCGTGCCCGATCTCCCTCCGGCCCGGGCCGGTGAGGCGGCGCACCTCTCCGACGGAGAAGGGGGGAAAGTTGTAGTGGTGCATGAACCGCTTCTTCTCTTCCGGGGCCAGCGTGTCCAGCTTTTGCATTTCCCCCAGGGACCCCAGGGTGCCGATGGTGAGCACCTGGGTCTGGCCCCGGCGGAACAGCGCAGAGCCGTGGGTGCGCGGCAGCACGCCCACCTCGGCGGAGACCGGGCGGATCTCCGCCAGCTTCCGGCCGTCGGGCCGCTTCCCCTCGCCCAGGACCTTGGCGCGCATCACCCGCTTCACCAGGCCATCGAACGCCTCACCCACGAGCTTGGGATCGAAGGCCTCCCCGAGCTGCCGCGGCGCCTCCTCGCTCAGGGCGTCCAGCGCGGCGTTGCGCTCCCCCTTGGCGGCGCCCCGGTCCATCAGGTCTTCCAGGCGGCGCTGGAAAAGGGAAGCCACGGCGGCGTCCAGTTCCGCAGACACGACGCCCGAAGGTACGAAGGACATCTTCTGCTTTCCCCAGAGGCGGGCGATCTCCTCCTGGAGGAGGACCACCTTCTGGTTCTCCAGTTGCCCCACCCGCAGCGCCTCGAGGGCTACGGACTCCGGTACCTCCTTTGCCCCCGCCTCCACCATCACCACGGCGTCTCGCGTTCCCGCCACCACTAGGTCCAGCCTGCTTCCTTGAAGCTGTTCAAAGGTGGGGTTCACCACGAACTGACCGTTCAGGTACCCTACGCGGGTCGCCACGACGGGACCATCGAAGGGGATCTCGGAGATCATGAGAGCGCAGGAGGCGCCGATAATGGAGAGGACCTCCAGGGGGTTTACCTGGTCCGCGGAAAGGGAGGTCACGATGACCTGGACCTCGTTGCGGAACCCCTTGGGAAAGAGCGGACGAAGGCTCCGGTCCGTCAGACGGTCAGAAAGGATCGCCTCCTGGGAGGGGCGCCCCTCCCGGCGGAAGAAGCTGCCCGGGATCTTGCCGGCGGCGTAGAGGCGCTCCTCGCAGTCCACCGTCAGCGGGAGGAAGTCCAGTCCCTCCCGGGGCTCGGCGACGCATGCCGTGGCCAGGACTACCGAGTCGCCGTACTGGACGAGGGCGGCGCCGCTGGCCTGTTCGGCCATCTCCCCCACGCGGATCGTCAGGGGACGCACCCCCACTTCACAGGTAAAGATGTGGTTTTTCAAAGGCGATTCCTTTCTCTAGATATATCTCACGGCGTGACGGCGGCGGAAAAAGAGCTAGCACCCTCCCGCGGGTGCTAGCGCCGAAGCCCCAGCCGCCCCAGCAGCGTCTTGTACCTTTCGGCGCTGGAGCGACTCAGATAGCCCAGCAGCCTCCGCCGATGCCCCACCAAGCCCATGAGTCCCCGGCGTGAGTGGAAGTCCTTGCGATGGGCGCGCAGATGCTCGGTAAGGTGGTTGATGCGCCCGGTGAGGAGGGCTATCTGGACTTCTGTGGAACCGGTGTCCTGCTCGTGCTGTCGATAATCCTGAATGAGCGCTTGCTTACGGTCTGTTGCCACCATGCCGCCCTGCGTTTTCCCGAGACTGTTCTTCTCCACTTGCTTGGCGGGCATTATAGCACAGGCCCGGGACCGGCACAACGCAATAGCCCAGGGCCTTTCAGTTATCCATAAGAGAAGTCCCTGGCTCCTGCACCCCCATCCTAACCTTCCCCCGCGAGCGGGGGAAGGGATTTCTCTCCCCCGTTGCACGGGGGAGAGTCAGAGAGGGGGTGAAGCCGACAATTGAAAGACCCTGCGCAATAGCCGGGCGTCCTTGCTCTTTCAACCCGGAGACACTAAGATGCCTCGGAGTCTGCCTCGCGAGGAGCCCCCGTGTACGCGCTCATTCTGGCGGGCGGCAGAGGCGAGCGCCTCAGGCCGCTAACGGACACCATCCCCAAGCCCATGATCGCGGTCAACGGGAAACCCCTCCTGTGCTACCAGCTCGCCTGGCTCAAGGGGGGAGGGGTGACCGATGTGGTCTTCCTGTGCGGTTATCGGTGGGAAGCCATTCAGGACTATTTCCAGGATGGCACCGGGTTCGGCGTGCGGGCCCAGTACTCCGTGGAGCGGTCGCCCCTGGGCCGCGGCGGTGCTCTGCGGCGGGGCCTGCGGCACGTCCCCGGCACCGAGCGGGCGGTGGTCGCCCTGAACGGCGACGTGGTCACCAACGATGACCTGGCAGATCTCGTTCGCTTCCACCAGCGGTCCAACAACACAGCCACCTTGATGCTGACGCCATACCCCAACGCCTACGGCGTGGTGGACGTGGACCCCGAAGGGAAAGTGCGGGGCTTCACCGAAAAAGGGACGCTCCCTTTCTGGATCAACGCCGGCATCTATGTGTTGGACCGAAGCATCCGGGACGAGCTCCCCACTCGAGGGGACCACGAGACGACCACCTTCCCTCGGCTGGCCGAGCAGGGGCGGCTTTCGGCGTACTTCTCCCAGGCTTTCTGCAAGAGCGTGGACAGCTTCAAGGATCTGAGGGAAGTGGAGGAGGCAGCGCTCCAGGGCCTTCTGCGCACGGAAGGCTGAAGGGATCATCCGCCTGCTGGCAAGCCAGGCCCCCCGAGGCTGGTCCCTCAGGGGACGATCTGAGCCACCGAACGCTCCCAGAAGCTCGCTACCCAAACCCCTGATCCGTCGAAGGCGAGCGCGCTGGGGCCGCCAGCCACCACCACTCCCCGGAGAGAGCCGTCCCTCACCCCTATCCTGGTCACCAGGTTGTGGTCGGCCGCAGCCACCCAGACCGCCTGGCCATCGAAGAGGAGAGCGACGGGCCGGGCACCCACGCGGTAGGTCCTCAGCACCGCACCGTCTCGTCCCAGGAGCGAGACTGTGCCCTCGGCCCGGTTTGCCACCCACAGGTTTTCGCCATCGAAGGCGAGGGCGCGGGGCTCTCGGCCCACGGGAAAGGTCCCCACGACCTTTCCGTCGCTGTCCAACTTGGTGACCGTGTCGCTCCCCCGGTTGGCAACCCATAGGAACGTGCCGTCAAAGAGCAGCGAGCGGGGCTCCTTGCCCACGGGAACGGTGACCAGGGCAGTGCCGTCCAGGCCGAACTTGCGCACCACGCCTTCGTCACCTCCCGCCACCCAGAGACGAGAGCCGTCGAAGGCCAGGGCCGAAGGGGTAAGACCCGCGGGGAACTCCGCCAGGCGCTTGCCGTCCGGGGCGAGCCTCACCACGTCCTTGCCCCGTTCGTTGGCCACCCACACGTCCTGCCCCTGGACAGCCAACGCGACTGGCCGGTCGCCTGCGGGGAAACTCGCCTGGACCGTCCCGTCGAGGCCGACGCGAGAGACGGTGTCATCGCCCAGGTTCGCCACCCACAGGTACCGGCCGTTGAAGGCCAGGGCGATGGGAAAATTCCCCACGCGGGAAACGCGCAGGGCGGCGCCCTCCCTCTTCACCCGTGAGACGGTCCCCTCCTTGCCGTTGGTCACCCACACGGACTCGCCGTCGAACGCCAGCCGAAGTGGGCCATCGCCAACAGGATAGGCCTCCAGGACCTGGCCCTGCTTGTTCAGGACCGACAAGGTATCGCTGTCCTGGTTGCTCACCCAGAGACGGTCCCCCACGAAGATGAGGTCCCGGGGATACGCGCCCACCCAGGAGGTGCCCACGAGCCCTCCTTGCCTGGTGTACTTGAGCACCACCCCTTCCCGCGCAGCGGTCACCCACAGGTGCTCGCCATCGAAAACCAGTGCCGTGGGCTCACGGCCTGTGGAGAAGGTCTTCACCAGGGCACCCTCCAGAGTGAGCTGGGAGACGGTGTTGCTTGCGATATCAGCCACCCAAAGAGAGACGCCATCGAACGCCAGGGCGACAGGCGTCTTGCCGACAGCGTAGGTGCCCAGGACCTTCCCGTCGCGGCCCAGCTTGGTCACGGTGCCATCCCCCTGGTTGGCGACCCAAAGGTTCGCCCCGTCGGAGACCACGGGACCGGGCTGACGGCCCACGCGGTAGGAGTTCAGCCGCCGGCCCTGAGCGTCGAACTGAGCGACCACGTCTCCTTCGGCATCCGTCACCCATACCGTATCGCCGTCCAGGAACAGACCGTGCGGCACTTTGCCAGCAGCGAAGGTCGCCTGTTTCGTGCCATCGCGCCCGAGCCTGACCACGGTGCCGTCGCGTTCGTTGGCCACCCAGACGCTGGCGCCGTCCAGGGCGATGGAGTAAGGGGCGTCGCCCACGGGGAACGTGTCCACCCGCGCCGCGGACACCACCTGGGGCGGCTGGCCCGCCGGCGTGGGAGGGGCCTCCCCTGGACCGGCGCAGGCCCCAAGGAGCCCCAGGGAAACCGCCGACGCCAGGGCGAGCCAGGCCCCCTTGAGTCCCCCTAGGGCAGCCCAAGGGGCCCCGCGACCAATCCCGGGGCTTCCCCCTCCGACCACGCTCCAAAGACGTGACCACACGCTGGAATGCAGTGTACCGAGCGTTGGGGGTACGGTGTCAAGTCTCGGCGCGGCCGCCCACGAGCAGGCAAGGCCCTTCAGCCGAAGGGCAAGGCCCGTTTTGGCCCGTCCAACCCTTGACCAAGGGTAGGCCCGCTGCTAGAATTGCCTGTACTACTTGGGGGAACTCAGAACAAGCGGATGCTGGTCATCGGCCTGACCGGAGGCATGGGAACAGGCAAGAGCGAGGTGGCGCGGATCCTCAAGGAGTTGGGTGCGGAGCTCATTGACGTTGACCGGCTAGGCCACGAGGCCTATCGTCCGCAGAGCGAGGGGTGGAAAGCGGTAGTCGCCGAGTTCGGGGAGGGCATCCTCCAGCCCGACGGCGAAGTCGATCGAAAAAAGCTGGGAGCCATCGTCTTTTCTGATCCCCAGGCCCTACTGCGTCTCAACGCCCTCCTGCATCCCCGGATGTACGGGATGATCGAGGAGCGGCTCCAAGCCCTGGACCGTACGGGAGCCCCCGTAGCTGTCGTGGACGCCGCCGTCCTCATTGAGGGAGGGTGGACACCACTCGTTGACGAAATCTGGGTGACGGTGGCAGATGAAGAGAACGTGGTGAAACGGGTCGCGCAGCGCAGCAACCTCTCCGCCAAGGAAATCCGGCAGCGGATCCGGGCGCAGATAGGCCAGGAGGAGCGGCTCCGGTACGCCACCGTGGTTATCGAGAACAATAAGGACTTGGACACGCTGCGAAAGCGGGTGAAAGAGCTGTGGGACAGCCGAATGAGGGGGAGGGCCTCGTGACAACCCCCAAGGGGACCCGGAGTCTCTACCGGGAGTTCCTCATCGAGGAGTACGTCGTCGAACAGGAGCCCTTCTACGTGCCCGTGGCCGACGAGGTGGGACTGTTCGAAGCGGCGTACGCCCAGAAAATCCCCGTGCTGCTCAAGGGCCCTACGGGCTGCGGCAAGACCCGGTTCATTGAGTACATGGCATGGCGCCTGGGCCGGCCTCTCACTACCGTCCGGCCCAAGGAGAAAGGACCCTCGGCGCCGCAGAACGGGCGCGGCGTGCCCCTGGTCACCGTGGCCTGCCACGAGGACCTGACCGCCAGCGACCTGGTGGGGCGGTACCTGCTGGAGGGAGAGGAGACCCGGTGGATCGACGGCCCCCTGACCCGCGCCGTGAAGGTGGGCGCCATCTGCTACCTGGATGAGATCGTGGAGGCCCGCAAGGACACCACCGTGCTCATCCACCCCCTCACGGACCATCGCCGGTTTCTCCCCATCGAGAAACGGGGCCACATCCTCCAGGCCGCCGACGGGTTCCTGCTCTGCATCTCCTACAATCCGGGCTACCAGAGCGCCATGAAAGACCTCAAGCACAGCACGCGCCAGCGGTTCGTGTCCATCGAGTTCAACTACCCCAACCGGGACGTGGAGGCCCAGGTCGTCCAGCACGAGAGTGGCGTTTCGCCCGCCATTGCCGAGACTCTGGCCCGCTTGGGAGAGAAAGTCCGGAACCTCAAGGACCACGGGTTGCAGGAGGGGGCCAGCACGCGCCTGCTCATCTACGCCGGGAAGCTCATCAGCCAGGGAATCACCCCCCGTCGGGCCTGCCAGATCGCTATCGTGTGGGCCGTCACCGACGATCACGAGGTCCAGCGGAGCCTGGAAGAGGTCGTGGCCTCCATCTTCGAATGATGGCTACCACCGGAGTGCAACAGCTCAACGACCTGGGACTGGAGCAGGTCCGGCTCGCCCTGGCAGGGAAAACCAGCCGCCCCGTAGGGGACCCTGGCCTCAGGGCCGCCGCCGTGCTCCTGCTCGTGTACCGGAAGGACGGCCACTATTGCGTGCTGTTGAACAAGCGTACCCAGGAGGTGGAGTTCAACAAGGGGGACATCTGCCTCCCTGGAGGCGCCCGCGACGCTGAAGACGCGGACCTCCAGGCCACCGCCCTGAGGGAGACGTTCGAGGAGATGGGCATACGCCCCGAAGACGTGGCCTTGTTGGGGGAGCTGGACGAGACTCCCACGCGCGCGGGCTTTGCCATCCGGCCGTACGTGGGGACCATCCCCTACCCCTACCAGTTCCGGCCCAGTGGCCCCGAAGTAGCGGAGGTGCTGGAGGTGCCCCTTCCCTCCCTGCGCGACCCACGGAACATCCGGGAGGAGCTGCACCTCCTGCCCGATGGGACGCAAAGCCGAGCCCGGGCCTACGGCCACGGGCGCCATCTCATCTACGGGGCCACGGCCCGTATCCTTCATCAGTTCCTGCAGATCACGGAGCCCGCCGCCTTACTTCAGGGGAGCTTCACGCCGTGAACCCGCGTTTGCGAGAGTTGGAGCAGGAACTCCGAAAGTTCCCCGCCTCGGTGGTGGACGAGTTCCGCCGGGCCGCCGAAGTAGCTCAAGTCCACCTGCCGGACACAGACCTGCTGAGCTGGGCACAGCAGGGCGTAGACATGGCTCATCAGACGGCGAGGGCATGGGAAGCGGCCTCGGCCTACTTCCGTTCCAGCCCCCAGGTCCTCGGGCACCTTTCGCCCTCCCAACTCCTGGAATGGGGGCGGTGCGGTAGCTCCCTGTGCGGCGACTCGCCGGCCCTGGCGGTCGCTTTCTTCCAGGACAGCCCGGCCATGGCTCCGCACGTGCAGCCTCACCTGATGGCGAAGTGGGCTAACCTGGGCCGCGCTTTCTACCGGGGCACGTGGAAGTCCTGCGCCCTGGCTACCAAGTTCTTTGAGGTAAGCTCTGGGCTTCTTGGGCAGATGCGCTACGAGGAGGTGGAGGAGTTCGCTGGGCTGGCGAGAGCCCTTTCCCAGAAGTCCTTCGACCTGGCTACGGAAAGCCTGCTGCAGGGCCAGCAGGTGTTGCCCAAGCTAGGAGGCCACCGCCTTCCCTTCCTGAAGCTCGTTACCTCCCTTGTGGACACGAGCTGGAGAGAGGTGAAGGAGTGCTTCGACGTGGTGCCCAAGGTGCTGGCCAAGGTCCACACCCAGCACCGGGACCGGCTTTTCTCCCTGGCCACCCTGCTGGCACCCCACGCCAAGGGCAGCATCTCCCTCTTCCTGAGCGAAACCGCCACGGCCCTGGGCAAGGCGGACGCCGCCAGCCAGGGCCTGCTCCTGGCCATGGCCGAGCAACTGGTCCCCATCGGTCCAGAGGCGGCCGGCCCCTTCCTGCTCAACAGCCCCGCCATCCTGGGGCGCATCAGCCTCCAGCAGCTTCCCCAGTGGTTCCAAACAGGCGTCTCCCTCTTGCAGGAGCGGCAGGAAGGGGGTCTGGCCTACTTCCGCCTGGAGTCCGCCACCTCGGAGCAGGTCCTGGAGTCCCTCTCCTCGGCGGTGGAGCTGGACCGGGTCAAGGAGATCATGCGACTCTACTGCCGGGCCCTCGCCGGGGCCCAGACGGACATCGCTCCCACGACCGAGCTGGTGAGCAAGAACATCGGCTGGGTCTCCGAGCGGCGGGCCACCACCGAGGGCACCACGGTATATCTGCCACCGCAGGTAGAGCGGTATGGCAGCAAAGAGGCCAACTTTGCCCTTCTGAAGGTGCTGGCTACCCACCAGGCGGCGCATATCGAGTTCGGCAGCTTCGGGTTCTCGCTGGAAGCCCCGGCCCGGCGGTTCCGGGACCTCCGCTTCCAACGAGAGCAGCAGATGCGCACCCAGGCTGGGAAAAGGTCTGAAACCCGACCCCCCGACGGCGACAGCCCAGGCCTTGGCGCGACCGTTCCTCCCAATGGACAGGATGGCATTAGCGGCGCCCCGACGCCGATGGGCCGCTTCTTTGACCTGTTCGACAACCGCCGTCTGGCCCTGGACATCTTCACCGCCGTGGAGGACGGCCGCCTGGACTACCAGGTCCAGCAAGCCTACCTGGGCCTGGCTCCCGCCTACCGGCGCATTCAGCAGGACGCCCTCGTCGCGCGACCACCCCTGGAGGGACTCCCTGCCCAACAGGCGATGGTGGAGTTCCTCGTGCGCCTCAGCCTTCAGCAGGCCAAGGACCTCCAGCACCCCGAACCCTTTAGGCGCGAGGCGAGGGCCGTCGCTCGTGTTGCTCGCCGGGTATTCCACCCCCAAGCCATGGTGGAGGACTCGGCAGAGGCGACCCTGCGTATCTACGACATCATCGCCACCCTGCCCAACACCCCCGTCGAGGAGGAAGAGTCTGGGAAGGAAGAGGAGCGGGACGGCGCTCCCTCCGACGAACAGCTCGACCAGTGGCTCCAGCAGTTCCTGGGGTCCCGCGCAGGCGCCTCCGCCGCCCAGGAGGGCCATCCCTACGAGTCGCCACCCCCGGTGGAGTACCGCGGCGACTTCAAGCCTGAGCTCGCCCAGCTCCTCAGCCTTCTGCGCCAACAGCAGGAACAGCAGCGGCAGCAGGGCCCGGAGACGGCGCGGCAGGTCTCCCCCGAGTCCCTCCAGCAGGTGCTGGCCAACACTGCGGAGCTGGAGCTGGACGCCGAAGCGGGGCAACTCAACCACGATCTGGCCGCCTTTGCTCAGAACCTCATGCGAGAGACAGGAGCAACCTCGGCATCCGTCCAGGGGCAGGGACAGGGGCCATTCCTCCATATGCAGGAGCCGCAAGGCGGGGCCCTGGAGGCCAAGGAGCCGCTGTGCTTCGTGTACAACGAGTGGGACTTCCGAGCGGTGGACTACAAGCCCCGCTGGTGCGTCGTCCGGGAAAAGGCCATGGCGGAAGGGGAAGCCCAGTTCTTCGCTGACACCCTGCGCAGCTACTCCACCTTGACGCAGCAGATCCGGCGGCAGTTCGAAATGCTCATGCCGGAGGCCTTCCGCAAGATCAAGCACTTGCCGGACGGGGAAGAGTTCGACCTGGACGCCGTGGTGGAGGCCATCAACGACAAGTGGTGCGGCGTTTCACCATCGGAGAAGCTCTACTGGCGTCGCAACAAAGTCGCTCGGGACGTGGCGGTGGTATTCCTGATGGACATGAGTGCCTCCACGGCGGAGGCCATTGACGAGAGCCGCCGGCGGTCCGACGACTGGGCACCACCCGACGACCCGGTGGAGTACATGAATTGGTTGCGCAGCCGCCGAGGCCAGGGAATCAATCGCAACCACAAGCGCATCATTGACCTGGAGAAGGAGAGCACCGTGCTCCTCATTCAGGCGCTGGAGACCATCGGTGACACGTACGGCATCTACGGGTTCTCAGGCTACGGCCGGGAGAACGTGGAGTTCTACGTGATCAAGGACATCGAGGAGTCCTTCAGCGAGAGGATCAAGCGGCGCATCGACAAGATCACCCCCCTCCACGCCACCCGCATGGGGCCTGCCATCCGCCACGCCACCTTCAAGCTTGCCCGGCAGGATGCTCGCACCAAGCTCCTCCTCCTCATCAGCGACGGCCGCCCTCAAGACCGGGGCTACAGCCGCGAAGGGGTGGAAAAGGAGTACGCCGTCCACGACACCAAGATGGCCCTCACCGAGGCAAGGCACCAGAACATCACCCCCTTCTGCCTCACCGTGGACAGGGCGGGGCACGACTACCTGAAGACCATGTGCCAGGACATGGGGTACGAGGTGCTGGGCGATATCCACGCCCTGCCCACCCGCCTGCCCACGCTCTACCGCAAACTCACCTTCTGAGGGCTTGTCCGAGCGCCCCGCCCGCGGTGGGCACCCTCAACCTTGCCTCAGGACGCTACGCGCAGCAACCGGCGCAGGTTCAAGAGAGCGGTGGTGACCGCCCGCCGCTTCACGATGGAGCGGTTGTTGGCTAGGAACCGGTAGTGCTCGGCCTCCTCTCCCCCGGCGCGGGCAATGCCGATGTACACGGTGCCCGCAGGCTTCCCCTCCAGCTCGTCCGGGCCTGCCACACCGGTGATGCCAATACCGTAGTCGGCCTTGAGCCGCTCCCGGGCGGCCTTGGCCATGGCCGCCGCCACCTCGGCGCTGACAGCTCCGTGCTGGTCAATGAGGCCCGCGGGCACGCCTGAGGCGATCTTCAGCTCGCTGCCGTAGGAGACGATCCCTCCCCGGAAGTAGCCTGAGCTGCCAGGCACCTCCGTGATGGTGTGGGCCAGGAGGCCCCCGGTGCACGATTCCATGGTCGCCAGCGTGAGGCCCCGCTGGCGGAGGAGAGCGCCGACGCTCTCCCCCGGCGTCTCGGCGTCAGTGCCCCAGACGAATGCCCCCAGCAGTTGCCGCATCCGCTCCACCGCAGGCTCCAGGAGGGCCAGGGCCTCGCCGTGGCTGGCTCCCCGAGCGATGGCCCTCAGGTGAATGCCGTCGGGGCGCGCGTAGATACCCACATACGGGTTCTCTCCTCCCAGGACCGGGGCCACCATCTCTCCCACGGTCGCCTCCGGCAGCCCAATAGTCTTCAGGGTTCTGGTGAGGACCACGCTGCCGGTGACCCGCTGCCGAATCCTGGGCACCACCGCGCGCTCCCACATCTCCTGGAGCTCTTTGGGAGGCCCGGGCAGAGCAACGATAACGCGGCCTTCTTTCTCTGCCCACCACCCTGGCGCCGTGCCCGCGGGGTTGGGCAACCCCACCGCCGAGGGGATGAGCTGCGCCTGTCGGACGTTGGACTGGGGCATGAGAGAGCCCCGGCGCTGGAACGTCCGGGTCAGCTCTTGCAGGAGGTGCGGGTCCACGGAAAGCTCCTCCCGGAAGACCCGGGCGATGGCCTCGCGGGTCACATCGTCGTGGGTGGGGCCCAGGCCACCGATGGTGAAGGTGTAGGCACTCCGTTTCCAGGCCCTCTCCAGCACCTCGACCAGGTGATCCGTTCTGTCTCCCACCAGGGTGATCTGCAGGAGCTCCAGTCCCAGTCCCGGGAGCTGGCCGGCCAGGTAGGAGGAGTTGGTATCCTGGATCTCCCCCATGAGGAGCTCGGTGCCCGTAGCGACGATCTCGGCTTGCATCCTGCCCATGCGTATGACCGCAGACGTGGACCTCCTCTGGCCCGCTTCGCGGCGAGTATATGTTGACACCCCGGTTCTGGCAAGCCAAGGCGGGCCGAGTGTTGGGGTACCGGCTTTACGGGCGCGGGCGGCAAGCAGTATCCTGGCAAGGCAGAGAGAACGTATGCGCCGCGCAGCACTGGGACCCCTCCTCCGGGACCCCCCCCTGGCCCTGGGGGACACAGCCCTCCTCCTGGCCATCTGGGTGGGCAGCTTCCTCGTGCTCCTGACGCCCCTGGTGGTGAGCCAGGACACGCTGTTCCCCTACGTGGTCGGCAAGGCCCTGTTTGCCCGGTCTCTCATAGAGGTCGTGACGGCATGCTGGCTCCTGCTCGCCCTCAGGAACCCCCACTACCGCCCGTCACGGTCCTGGCTGCTGGGGCTGTTCGCCCTGTACTTCCTCGTGAGCCTGGGGGCAGCCGTAGCGGGCGTGAGCTTCCAGCACAGCTTCTGGGGAGATTTTCGCCGCATGGGGGGTGTGTTCGACCTGGCCCACTGGTTCGCCTTCACCGTCGTCCTCTCCAGTGTTGTCAGGGGACGGGCGCAGTGGCGTTGGCTGCTCAACGCCAACGTTGGCGTGAGTTTCCTGGTGGCGCTCATTGGGCTGGCCCAGCACTACAACTGGAGGGTGTTTTCACCGCTCTACTGGTACTTGCGCCCTACGGACCGCCTCGACGTTACCCTCGGCAACCCCACCTATGTCGGGGCATACATGCTCGTCAATCTCTTCCTCGCGCTGGCCTTGCTCAGCCACTCCTTCCAAGCTCGGACGCAACCTCTCCAGCGCCCGGGGCGACAGCGCGGCAAGGCACGTCCCGCCCCTCCGCAGCGGTCAGGCTCCCTCCTCGCCTGGCGGACATTCTGGGCATCCGCCGCGGCGGCGGACGTGGGGGTTCTGGCCCTTTCGGGGACGCGCGGTGCAGCGGTCGGCCTTGGGGTGGGCCTCCTGCTGGCAGGGGCCGGGTACGTGGCCTGGGGCCAGCGGCGACGCCTCCGGGGCGCTGTTGGGGCGGGGCTGGCGGCCCTCGTCCTCCTGGCCCTCCTGGCCCCCGTCCTCCACGACCTGCCCGGCATCCGGCAGCTTATGCAAAGCAACGTTACCTTGCGGCGACTGGACAGCGTCCTGACCCTGGGGACCCAGGAGGCTTCGCTCAAGGCCCGCCTGGACTCGGCGGCCATCGGCCTCGCCGCCTTCGCCGACGCACCGGTCCTCGGGTGGGGGCCCGAGAACTTCGCCGTGGCCTTTGACCGCTACGCCACTGGGGATAACTTCCCCGAAGGGTCTCGCCTCGCCGACCAGGCCCACAACAAGCCGCTCGAGGAGCTGGCGACCAGAGGCATGCTGGGCTTCCTCGCCTACGTCCTCCTGCTCGGCCGGGCAGGATGGGTCTTGCTTCGCGCCTTGCCCACTGATCCCCGGGAGCGGTCCTTCAACCTGTTCCTGGCAGCCGCGTTCGTAGGGTACTTGGTGCAGGACCTCTTCTTGTTCGATACCCCCGCAACGTTCCTCCAGCTCATCGTCCTCCTGGCGTGGGTCGCGAGCCGAGAGGCGATGGGCGCCGAGGCCCCGGCCACCAGCCCCAATCTCGCCGTCGCCCGGGCCCAGAGCAGCCGGGTGGACTCCTCCGCCCGAAAGGGAGGCCGGCAGCAGCGGCGCGCTGGCGGAGGAGCGCTCGGCCAGTTCTCCTCCTGGACCCGCGACCGGCTGGTGTGGACAACCCTCAGCAGCACCGTGGCCGCCGCGCTGTTCCTCCTGTTGGGGTTCAGCCTCTACTTCCTCAACTACCGGCCCTACCGAGCAGCCCGGCTCTTCCCCGTCGGCGGGGTCACCCTGGACCAGTTCGTGAAACGCGCTCAGGACAGCTTTCGGGCCTTCCCCCCTCTGGCTACCCTGCCCCGCCAGGTCCTGCTGGATACCCTGGGCGAGCACTGGAGGGAGCGCGTCTCCCCGGCGGCGGCCCCAGGGCTGCTGGACCTGGCCCAAACCGAAGCCCTCGGCGCCATTCGGGGTGAGCCCCAGAACCCCAGGCTGTACCTCGCCCTGGCTCACCTTTACGACCAGGCTGCCGCCGCCGCTCCGGTGTACCTTCAGCAGGCCGAGGAGTACCTGGACAAGGGCCAGGCTCTGGCACCCCAGGCCCTGGAGACGCAGCGGGTCCTGGTGGAGCACAAGCTGCTAGCCAAGGAGTACGATGCGGCCCTCTCTATCATCAACTCCTACGTCGGTGCCTACCCGCAGGTCTCGACGTATTTCAACACCTTCCGCGCCGTCGCCGAGGCCCAGGCTCGCCAGAACCACCTGTGAGGCCCGCGAGCAGCCGCTGGGCCAACCCCAAGCCGGCTCCTTGACGGTGGGCCAGGAACAGGCTACAGTAATCCAGTGTTGGGGAGATAGCTGCGCCTCCGCGGGCCTCCCGAGGGGTGGTTGCATAGATGAACGACGAAGGACTTGACCTCCGAGCCTACTGGCGGGTGGTCATACGTTGGTGGTGGGTCGTTGCCCTGGGACTGCTGGCAGGTATATTGACCGCCTATTTTATCAGCAGGTCCATGACCCCCATGTACAAGGCCACCGTCAAGGTGCTGGCCCAGGGTGGGCAGTCCCTGGGGCCCCCAGCAGCCAGCGACATCCTGACCAGCCAGCAACTAGCTACCAGCTATCAGGACCTCATCAAGACGCGGAGCAACCTGGACAAGATCCTGGAGCGTCTCTCCTTGCCCTATGGCCCCTCCAGCCTCGCCGGCAAGATCAGCGTCTCTACCCCCAGGAGCATCATCTCGATCAGCGTCATGGACCCCAGTCCCGAGCAGGCAGCCACTATCGCGAACACGACGGCCGAGGTGTTCATAGAGGACTTCCGCGACCGCCAGTTCACGCAGATCGCCCGGTTCCAGGCTTCCCTGAGCCAGTACCAGATCGCCAACACGTCGGACATCCTGGCTGCCCAGGCGGCAACGCTGAACACCCTGAGCGTCCTCGAGGATGCCGTGCCCCCGTCCTCGCCCCCCGGCCCGGGGACGCGCCGCAACATCCTGCTGGGAGCAGTCCTTGGACTGGTCGTTGCAGGCATGGCCGTGTTCCTCCTGGAATACCTGGACGATTCGGTCAAGACACCCGAGGGCCTCAAGGGCCTCACGGGCATCGCCGCCCTGGGTTCGGTGTTCCGCTACCGGGCCGCCAACGGGCAAGGGCCGGTCCTCCTGCAAGAAGGACACCGCTCCCGAGCGGTAGAAGAATCCTATAAGTTCCTCCGGGCCAACTTGGACTTCGTTGCCCTGGGTACCCAGGGGGTCAAGACCTTCCAGGTCACAAGCTCGCTCCCCTCGGAAGGCAAGACCACCACGGCGGCGAACCTGGCCATCACCTTGGCCCGAGAAGGCAAGTCGGTGATCCTGGTGGACACCGACCTCCGCAAACCAGCCCTCCACCACCTCTTCAGCCTGCCCGACCAGCGGGGGGTTTCCCACGTCCTTCTGGGCAAGGCGACCTTGGACGAAGCTCTCGCCCGCACACCCGTGGAGGGCCTCAAGGTCCTGCCTTGCGGGCCTCTCCCTCCGGACCCCCTGCGGGTCCTGCGTTCTCCGGAGGCCAAGCAGCTCATCGAAGCACTGAAACAGCGGGCGGATGTTGTGCTGTTCGACAGTCCGCCTCTGCTGGCCGTCGCCGACGCCCTGGTGCTGGCCTCGCAGATGGACGCCGTGCTCCTGGTAGTGGATGCCCATCGCACCAGACGCGAGGTGGTGAAGCGCGCGGCGGAGAGCCTGGCGCAGGCGAACCCTCCCGTGGTGACAGCGGTGCTCAACAAGGTGCTGCCCGCCAGGACCCACGGGTACTACCACTACTACTACTACCAACACGGGCATTACTACTACGCTGCCGAGGACGGCAGGAAAGCAGGCCTGGTCTCAAGAGTCCTACGGCGCGATGCCAAACACCGAAGGCGGGCCACGGACACATCCTAGCGGCTACCAGGAGAAGGCAGTCAAGGCGCTACCGTGCTGAAACGCAGGATCGTCCTTTTTCTCCGGCCTGGCATAGGGCTGAAGCGGTGGCTGGCTATCCTGGCCGCAGGTATCTTGTGTTTCGGTCTCGGCTTGGGGTTCGCCCTGGCCACGCCTGTCAGCCCCAAGGTCCTCCCGCTGTTCCGGGCTGTGACCTTGAGCGGCCTCCCTGCGGTCCCTCGTGGGGCGGTATTCATCGGGATAGGGACTGCCCTTTCGGGCCTGGCCCTCTGGCAGGTCTACCGGCTTATCATCTCTGGCGCTACCGCGGGCCGCAGGAAGGTGGACATGCTGGCCTCCCTGGAACGACAGCGCAAGCAGGGGCGTGGCCTGCGCGTGGTCGCCATTGGCGGTGGGACCGGCCTTGCGACCCTGCTCCGCGGGCTGAAATACGAGACAGGGAATCTCACCGCCATCGTGGCCATCACCGACGATGGGGGCAGCTCCGGCAGGCTGCGCCGGGACCTGCGGATCCCGCCGCCGGGCGACGTGCGCAACTGCCTGGTGGCCCTTTCCGAGGCAGAGCCCCTGGTGGAAAGCCTCTTCAACTACCGCTTCGACGGCTCTTCCTCCCTGGGCGGCCACAGCTTGGGCAACCTCCTGATCGCCGCTCTCTACGAGCTGGGTGGCGGCTTTGAACAGTCCCTGCAACTGGCCAGGGAGTTCCTACCCATCGTTGGCCAGGTGGTCCCCGCTTCCAGCGAAGCCAATCTTGTGCTCATGGGAGAGACCGTCTCTGGGCAAGTCCTCAGAGGGGAATCGGCCATCGGCCACGCTCCAGACCGGCTCCGCCGGGTCTGGATTGAGCCCCACGGCGCCGCCAGCGCCACGGCGTTGGAAGCCATCCGCCAGGCAGAGCTCATCGTCATCGGACCCGGGAGCCTGTACACGAGCATCATTCCCAATTTCCTTCTCGCCGGGCTGCGGGAGGCCGTCGCGGCGTCGCCGGCGCCAAAGGTCTTCGTGTGCAACGTCGCCACCCAGCCCCACGAGACAGACGCCTTCGGCCCTTCCGACCACCTCAGGGTCTTCCTTGACCACACCGGGGCCGCGGTGACGCACTTGCTGGTGAACAGCCGGGCCCTGCCTCTGCCCAAAGGGTGCGGACAGACGCTGGTTATTGGGGAGCCCTCCATCCCCGGATTCCACGGGACCGTCGTTCTAGCGGACGTGATCGACGAGAGCTTCCCTACCCGCCACGACCCACGGAAACTGGCCAGTGCCCTGCTGGACCTCGCCCGCTCTTCAAGGCGGGGCGTCCTCCAGACCGCGTAGCTCGGGCCCACAGCAAGAAGGCACCCGGCTGAGCGCACCCTCTCCCATGCTCCGCCCTCGACTAGCAGGGTGTCCCTCAAGTTCGCTGTCATGTCATTGCGAGGCCCGATGGTTCGAAGTCCTCACCACAGGCTCCAGAGGGCCGCGGCAATCTGGCTGCGGGGGGCCACCCCTCTTCCAGATTGCTTCGTCGTCCCGATTTCATCGGGACTCCTCGCAATGACCAGTAGGGGCCGTTATTCGGGGACGGGACACAAGCAAGGCGCCTGGCCGGG
>JACQOS010000068.1 GCA_016202425.1 Chloroflexota bacterium | reverse complement strand
TGGGGGACACCCCCAGGCCCCTGCCATCCCGACCCGTCGGGATGGACTCCCCCAGAAAGGAGTTTTGAGACAGGTTCAACGGAACGGGCGCAAGGCCGTTCCGCTCTTTCCTTTTGGAGCCCTCTCCTGTAAGATACGACTGGGATTGGTCGCCGCAGCGTTATCAAGAGCTGAAGAAATGATGGGCACGCGCTGGATGCGGAACAGTTTCATCTACCTGCTCGTCATCGGAGCGGTGGTACTGGTGTTCTTCACGTTCTTCGGGAGCCGCGATGGCCGGAGGGTGAAGATCAGCCAGGTCATCCAATGGGCCCAGGAGGAGGGCAAGATCAGGTCCATCGTCGTGGACGGCAACTCCCTGACCATCACCACGAAGGATAGCCAGGAGGTGTTCACCTCCAGCAAAGAGGAAGGGGTAAGCATCGTCGAGCTGCTCCAGGGCGTGGACGCCAAGGGAAACATCGAGGTGGAGGTCAAGGGCAGCCGGGGCCTCTCCAGCCTGGTCGGCCTGCTCATCAACTTCCTTCCTCTGCTCTTCTTTGGCGCCATTCTCCTGTTCATGATGCGCCAGGCCCAGGGGAGCAGCAACCAAACCCTCAGCTTTGGGAGAAGCCGCGCCCGCATGTTCGTGGGCAACAAGCCCACCGTCACTTTCTCCGACGTGGCGGGCGTGGACGAGCCGAAGGCAGAACTGCAAGAGGTCGTGGAGTTCCTCAAGTACCCAGAGCGTTTCGTGGCCCTGGGCGCACGCATCCCCCGCGGGGTGCTCCTGGTGGGGCCGCCCGGCACCGGCAAGACCCTTCTCGGAAGGGCGGTGGCGGGTGAGGCCGGAGTGCCCTTCTTCTCCATCAGCGGCAGCGAGTTCGTGGAGATGTTCGTGGGCGTGGGCGCCTCCCGCGTGCGGGACCTCTTCGACCAGGCCAAGCGCAACGCCCCCTGCATCGTCTTCGTGGACGAGATCGACGCCGTGGGCCGCCATCGCGGCGCGGGCCCGGGCGGCGGCCACGATGAGCGGGAGCAGACCCTGAACCAGATCCTGGTGGAGATGGACGGCTTCGACTCCAACACCAACGTCATCGTCCTGGCGGCCACCAACCGGCCGGACATCCTGGACCCGGCGCTGCTCCGGCCCGGGCGCTTCGACCGCCGCGTGGTGCTGGACCTGCCGGACATCACCGGCCGACTGGCTATTCTCAAGGTGCACACGAAAGGGAAGCCCCTGGACGAGTCGGTCAACCTGGAGGTGATCGCCAAGGAGACGCCTGGCTTCTCCGGGGCCGACCTGGCCAACCTGGTCAACGAGGCCGCTATCCTGGCGGCCAGGCGCATGAAGAAGGTTGTCGGCTTCGACGAGTTCGGCGAGGCCATCGACCGCGTCATCGCCGGGCCCGAGCGCAAGAGCCGTATCATCTCCCACCGGGAGAAGGAGATCACCGCTTATCACGAGGCGGGCCATGCCCTCGTCGGGCACCTGCTGCCCCACGCGGACCCGGTCCAGAAGGTCTCCATCGTCGCCCGAGGCATGATGGGCGGCTACACCCGCTTCATCCCGCCCGAGGACCGCTACATGTTCACCAAGTCCCAGTTCAAGGCCATGCTGGCCACCACCCTGGGAGGCCGGACAGCGGAGGAGATGGTCTTCCACGAGATCACCACCGGCGCCAGCAACGACCTGGAAAACGCCACCCACGTGGCAAGGAACATGGTCACCCGGTATGGCATGAGCGAGAAGCTGGGTCCCCGCACCTTTGGCAAGCGGCAGGAGCTGATCTTCCTGGGCAAGGAGATCGCCGAGGAGCGCGACTACAGCGACTCCATGGCCCGAGAGATCGACCAGGAGGTCAACACCATCATCCAGGAGGCCTACAGCACCGCCAGACAAGTGCTGGAGACCCACAGGGCCAAGCTGGTCCAGCTCGCACGTCACCTCATCACCCACGAGACCATCGAGGGCGAGGAGCTGAAGAAGCTCCTGCACTCGGAGGCGCCTCCGCTGGAGAGCGAGGCGCCTTCCCCCGCCGCTACCCCCACCAACTAGACCGCAGGGCGCGGTGCCTGGCCCGCTCATGGTTGGCTAAGCGAGGCATACTCTCCAGCTTTGCCAGGCGACTATACCCAGCTTTACAGGTATCGGTGACGCTTAGAGTTCTACGTTGACCCTAGATTTGGTGGTAAACTAGGGCTTGCCACTGAAAGTAACATAAAAGCCCGGGGGCGAGGAGGCTAAGATGGCTCCAGTGTGGATTTTCCTAGCACTCGTGTTGGGCATTGTCCTCGGAGCGTCCATCGCTTGGCTCGTTGCCACACTGCGCACCACCAAGGTTAGAGCAGACCTAGAGACAATGCTCCGCTTGGCGGAAGAGAGACTGGAAGAGTCCCGTCGTACGCAAGATCAAACCCTCACGCTGCTTTCAACCACATTCAAAGCTTTAGCTGCCGATGCACTCAGAGGCAACAATGAAACGTTCCTTCAGTCTGCAAAGCAGGTTCTTGAGAAACACCTAGTCCAGGCACAAGGAGACCTTGACCTTAGAGAACAAGCTGTCGAACAACTGGTCAAGCCACTGGGAGAGGCATTGAAGGACATCGAACAGCAGCGTCAAAGTGCCTACGGCTCTTTGAAACAGCTTGTTGAGGGTATGTCTCAAGGCCAAGACGCCTTAGGAAAGGAAACCAGAAATCTTGTTCAAGCCCTGCGGACGCCTTATGTGCGGGGGCGGTGGGGCGAATTGACTTTGAGGAGAGTAGCAGAATTGGCTGGCATGGTCAAATATTGCGACTTCATTGAGCAGGTAACGCTTGAGGGCGAAGAAAACGCGCGCAAGCGTCCCGATATGATAGTGCATCTGCCCAATCAACGATCGATAGCAGTTGACGCCAAGGCGCCACTTGATGCTTATCTGCAAGCCATTGAAGCAAATTCTGAAGAGGTCGCAAGCGAGGCCCTTAAGCGACATGCCCGGCAACTTAGAGAGCGCGCTCGTGATCTAGCTAACAAGTCTTACTGGACCGCATTAGGATACACTCCTGAATTCGTTGTTCTGTTTCTACCGGGCGAACCCTTTCTTGCCGCTGCCTTGCAACAGGAGCCTACTCTACTAGAGCAGACACTCGCGGATAGAGTTGTTTTGGCCACGCCTTCTACACTTATTGCTCTTCTGCACGCCGTAGCGTATGGTTGGAGGGAGGAACAGATAACCGACAATGCGCGGCGCATCGCCGAAATGGGACGGGAAATCCACGACCGAATTGTGGTTTGGGCAAATCATCTGCTGAAGCTTGGGGATTCCCTCGGCAACACAGTTGAAGCCTTCAACGAGGGTATTGGGGCTTTGGAGCATCGCGTACTGATCAGCGCCAGGCGATTCAAAGAATACGGTGTATCCAGTGACAGACAGGTGCCCGAGATCCCGCCAGTAGACATTACATCTCGTAAGTTCACGATCCCCGGTGAGCCAGCTAAGGAGGGTCCCGATACTATTGAGGTCCCGGAAATTTCAGAACCTCGCAGTGAGGCCAGCCAAGCTTTGTCAGCACCACAGGTGTTGAACCCCTCGACTTTGACGACTGATGAGCAAGAATTTCTGACCCATCTCCCTGACTCAGGGCCAATCGGGAATAAAGCTCTCAGGCAGCGCCTTGGCTGGGATCGTGAGCAATACTTCAGGGTCAGGAACGACTTGGTAGGAAAGGGAAAGCTGTCTACGGGTCGAGGGCGCGGAGGCAGCGTTTCGAGGATGAACGTCAGGCAAGGCCACCTTGATGGCAAGTGAAATCACGGCTGCTACAGGTATTGCCCGGCTCACCCCCCCTAAGCTCTCCAATACCTGCTAACGCAGCCAAAAATGGTGCAGGTATTGCTTGGCTTGAGGTTCGACCTTTCGGCTTCCTTCAGGCCATTCTAAGCCCCAGCCAGCTCACCCATCCGGGCCCCTACAGCACCGGGAAAGCCCCTGGACGCGCCTCTGCCTTCTGGGCGTCCACCGGAATCCCGTAGTCCTCGAGCTTCAGGGTCTCCCACAGGCCCTCGTACGCGTTCTGCGGCGTGATTCGGGTGTGCCACGGTTGGTGCAAGGGCCTGGTGGCGTCGATGAGGAGCTTGGTAGCCATCGGCCCCATCTCGATGCCAGGGTCCCGGTTCTCGTTGTAAGACGTGGGATTCAGGTGGGAGCCCAGGATCCTGGGAATCATGACGATGCCCCGGTCGGCCACCAGCCGCTGACTCATGGCCAGGCCAAGGTCACTCTCGTTCCAGAGGTTGATGTCTTCGTCCACGGCCACTGCGATGTGCACGTTGAACTCGCCGTGCAGGGCCGCCAGGGCGGCCCGCTTCCCCTCCCCCTCCACCCGCTTCTTGATGCGCACCCAGACCATCCCGAAGGCGCGCCGCACCTCGCGGACGGTTGGCACAACCTCTTTCACTGCGCCGTAAATTTGGTTCAGGTTCAGGTTCCCACCCATCATGCGGTGCTCCCGGTGGGAGGGGTCCAGGTCGTGGTAGATTGCGTCTTTGCGCATGGTAATGGCCGTGACGCGCATGACGTAGACAGGCTTCCCGCCGCGTCCGTAGTTGTTCAACTCCGGGAAGGGCCCGTCGGTGCTGGTCTCTCGTGGCTCGTCGATCACCCCTTCGATCACCAGCTCCGCCCGGGCCGGGACCTCCAGGTCCACGGTCTCACCCTTCACCACCTCCAGCGGCTCCCCCAGGAAACCCCCGGCCACCTCCAGTTCGCTGAACTTGCCCAGGCTGCCGTGGGCGCAGCACGCGGTCCCCACCGCCGGGTGATGCCCCAGGAAGATGGCCACCTCCATGGGCCGGCCCAGTTCGGCGTGCCGGAAGGCGATGTACGCGCCGTCCCGCCCGGGGTTGATCATGCAGCCCAGGAAGTCCTTCCCCTGGACCTGGTGCCGGTACACCCCTACGTTCTGGATGCCCGTATCGGGGTCTTTGCAGATCATGCAGCCTGCGGTGATGTACTTCCCGCCCTGCGGGACAGCATGCTGGGGTATGGGAAGCAGGCCCAGGTCCACGTCTTCGCCCGAGAGCACCACCTCTTTCACCGGGGCCCGGGAACGGGGGACCAGCTTTGTGGGCCTCCTCCGGTGGAGCTTTTCCTCGTACTCCCAGAACAACCCTCGCTCCGACCACTTGGCAGGGTCAGCTCCTACCGCGAGGCCAAGGGTCTCCCAGCTCCCCCATAGATTGGATGCCAGAGGCAGGTCGCTGCCCTCCACCCGGTCGCAGTAGATGACCGGGTACCGGCCCGCCCGGGCCAGCTTCTGCTGGATCACCTGCACTTCCAAGTAGGGCTTCACTGGCCGGTCAATACGCTGGTACCCTGCCTCCTTGAACCCTCCGGAGTCCTCCACCTGTTTGACCTGCTCTAAGAAGGTCCTCAGGTCCTTCGCCATCGTTGCCCCTCCTTGCTTTTCGGCAGTGCTCTTAGGTTTCGCCTTGCCAACCCGGCCCGGAAAGGAAGTGTGCCACTCCCAGACCGGATGGCCCTATCCTTGTGCCCCTCCCTGAACGTGGCCTGAATACCGCGCGGCCATCCCCTAAAGAATCCTGAAAACCACCCGTCCCAAAGAGCAGCCGCGATCCACCCCAAGCCCTGCACCCACATGCACCACCACTGCAGCGCACCTACGACAGGAGACGGTACAAGTCGTGGGTCTGGGCAGTGCCCAGGTCCCCTGCTCGCTGCCGCCCTTCGCCCACCCTGGGCTTGACTGCGGCCGCCAACGGTTATACCCTCGCCCCGGTCGTCACCGGGCCCCATGCTACCGCCGCGGGGCGGACGAGGCCCGGCGCCCTGGGGAGATGCGTCCGTGGCAATAGCCCGCCACTGCCGCCACGACCGTCGAGAACTTGTTGCGGAGGCCATAGCATGACTGTACTCATCATCGGCTCTGGACTGGTAGGCACCCAGATAGCTCGCCTGGAGGTGGAGCGCGAGGAACGCCCCGTGGTCATGGAGCTCCAGCCTCAGCGGGACGCCATGGCCCAGTTGGTGGACCTGGATCGCATCGAGCTGGTCCAGGGCGACGTGCTGGACCCCTTCGCCCTGGCGCGAGCTATCCAGGAGTACAACGTCACGCGCATCGTCCACACGGCAGCCAACCCGTTGCTCACCGCGGGTGCCCAGCGTGACCCGCTCCCGGCTATCCGCCTCAACGTTATGGGGACCACCCACGTCCTGGAGGCGGCACGCATCTTCAAGATGGAGCGCGTCGTCTTCTGCAGCTCCTCGGTCCTGTACTCCTCCATGAACCCCGCGGTGGACAGCGGGACCGCCTACACGGAGGAGGCGCTACCCCGTCCCAGCACTATCTACGCCACCACCAAGCTGGCCGCCGAGAACCTGGGGCTAAACTACGCCCGCTGGTACGGGCTGGACTTCGTCGCGGTGCGCTACTCCGCCGTCTACGGCCCCTGGAACGGGCGGGGTGGAGGGGGCGAGCCCAGCCAGTTGATGAGGCAGCTCGTGGAAAAGGCCCTGAAAGGCGAAGAGGCGGTCTACCGCGACCGCCCGTCGGAGATGGTTTACTCCAAGGACGCCGCCCTAGGAACGGCCCTCGCCTGCCACGCCACAGGGCTCAAGAGCCGCGTCTTCAACATCACCAGCGGTGCCATTTTCCAGCCGGACCAGTTGGTCCGGGAACTCAAGCGCGTGGTGCCCAATGCCCGGCTGAAGCGCGAGGAGGTCCCGCCCGACTGGATGGCCGCGGGCAGGCCTCCCCAGCCCATGGACCTCACCCGCGCCCGGGCGGAGCTGGGATACGAGCCCCAGTTCCCCCTCCCCAAGGCCCTGGCCGACTACGTGGCCTGGATACGCCAGCACCCGCCGGCGCCCTGACCTCTACTTGTCCAGCCACACGGTGGTGAAGTCGGTATCGTTGCTGGGGGCCTCCAGGGGCACGTACATGCCCTTCACGTACGAGCGGTACGGCGTCACCGCCACCTCCACCCACAGGAACGTGCCCAGCGCCTGCTCCAGCACAATGTAACGCTCTAGCTCCCGGGCAATCTTCACCCGCTCCTCAAAATTGGTGGTGCGCCCCAGCCGCACGAAGAACTCGTTCACCTTCTTGTCGTTGTGCCGCAGGTCCGCGCACGGGTTCGTCTCCGCGGTGGAGAGGGACCCCTCCCACGCCTCCGGGAAGATGGGCCCCGGTCCGTGCCAAATGAGGGTGAAGTCACCGGTGCAGTTGCGCTTGGTCCGCGTGGCCTCGTCCACCACGTCGAGCTTCACCTGGATCCCCAGGCCACTGAGCTGCCCTTCGGTGTACTCGCAGTACGCGACCCACTCGGCCCGGCAGAGGAGCGTGGTGCTGAAGCCTGTTGGGTAGCCCGCCTCCGCCAGCAGCCGCTTCGCCTCCGCCCGGTCCTTGTCCCGCGTCGCCGGGTTATACCCGGGCCAGGTCGCGAAGTCTGGATTGGTCCAGGGCGACTTGGGGGCAAAGAACGTGCTCGCCGACCCGAACCCTCCCTGAGTCGCCTCAATCCCCGCCGGCCGGTCCATCCACAGGGACATGGCCTTGCGGACCCGCACGTCCTGCCACGGAGTGGAGCGAAGGACGTTGGGCACGAGGATCTTGTAGTTGCCCGGCATATCGGCGAACCAGACCTTGTCCCCCATCTCCTTCTCGATAGTGGCCTTCCGCGTATTGGTCAGATAGAAGCCGCCACCAGCCCTCACCCCGCCGTCCACGCGCCCCGTCCGGAACGCGGCGTCCGAGGAAGACGGGTTGTTGATGATGGGGAAGTCGATGCCGTCCAGGAAGGGGAGCTTCCGGCCCTGCTCGTCCTTGCCCCAGTACTGGTCGAAGCGCCGCACCTGGATGATGCTCCCCCTGTCGTAGCGGTGCATCTTAAACGGCCCCGTGGCCACCCATCCCACCTCCTGGGGCGCGACCGACACGTTCCCCTTGTCGATCTGCGGCTGCATCAGGTGGGGTGGGTGGGCGATGTTGTTGTTCTGCGACAGCCCCAGTTGGCTGGGGAGCACGGCCGCCGACCGGCTCAGCGTGAAACGTATCTTGTTCCCATCCACCACCTCCGCCTTCTCCAGGGGGCCGAAGCTATCGGCCAAGACGCTCGGCTGGCGGACCTTGTCGCCGCTCTTCGCCCCTTTGACCGAGAGGTTGGTCCACCACAAGGCATCCTGAGCGGTGAAGGGCCTGCCATCATGCCACAGTACGCCCTGGCGCACCGTGAAGGTCCACTGGGTGAAATCGGCGTTGGACTCCCACTTCTCCGCCAGCGCAGGGCAGACCAGGTAGCTGTTGCCCCGGCAGGGCCTCAGCAGATTCCCCCTGTCGTACATGGGCCCTGCCACGAGCCCGAGCGTGATGGTCTCCGTCCGCATGCTGTCCCATGCACCAGGAGGGTCGCCGCGGGTGGCAAAGACGGCGACACCGCCGTACTTCGGCTGCGGCCCCGTGGGCGACGGCGTGGCCGTGAGTGCGGGCACGGGCGTGGGCGTGGCCACCACACGAGGAGCCGCCGGCGTGGCGGTAGGCGTGGGACTGGAGACTACCTGGGGTGCTGTGGTAGGCGTCGTCGTGGGCGCCTCCGCAGCCCCGCACGCCCCTGCCATCAACAAGGCCACCACGGATGCCCCGAGAGCAAGGAGAGACCAGACGCCTCGCGTACCCATGCCTGACCTCCTTCGGGGGGCTTGCCCCGTCACCGCTCCTCAAATCCCACCAACCCTTGTACCACGCTAGCGGCCTATCGTCAAGGCCAGCGGCCTCCACCCACCGAATCCGCACCGAACCGTGGCCGGGTGGGCGCGGCCTTCGCCGAAGATGATGATGGCGGCACCCACTGGGAACTGGCGGCCCGCCTCTGGACTCCCCCTTTTCAGCAACGTGCCAGGGAGGGCCTATCTGCCCAAGGGGTGCTGGTAGAACTGCCGGACCAGGTCAGCGAAGGAGATGCCAGTCACCGTGAGGAGCCCCGCGTCCACGGGCAGCACCGCGCCGGTGACCCAACGGGCCTCATCGCTGGCCAGATAGACGGCGGCCCAGGCGGTGTCCCAGGCGGTGCCTTCGGTGCCCAGGGGGGAGACGTTCTTGCGGAGCTCCCGGAGCTCCTTGCTCATGTGGGGGGCGACCATGGGGGTGTAGACGAGGCCCGGGGCGATGCAGTTGACGCGGATGTTGTCCCGGCCGTGGTCGGCAGCCATGGACATGGTGAGGCCAACGATGGCCGCCTTGGAGGTGGTATAAGGGGTGACCCTGAACGCGCGGAGCCCCGCCACGGAGGAGATGTTGATGATGGAGCCGCCGCCTGCCTGGACCATGCGAGGGATGGCGTACTTGCTGGCCAGAACCACGCTTTTCACGTTGACCGCCATCAGGTTGTCCCACTCCTGCTCGCTGACGTCCACCACGGTCCCTCCCCGGGAGATGCCGACGTTGTTGTCCAGGATGTCCAGCTTGCCGTAGCGGTCCACGGCGGCCTCCACCATGCGGCGGCAGTCGTCGGCCCTGGTGACGTCGGCCTGGAACACGGAGGCCTCGCCACCTTCGCCCTCGATCATGGCCAGCGTCTCCTGAGCGCGCTCCACCACCGCGTCCACCAGAAGCACCTTGGCCCCCTCGCGGGCGAAGAGGACGGAGGTGGCCTTGCCGTTGCCTACTCCTTGGGCGCTGGAGCCGGCCCCGGTGACGATGGCGACTTTGCCTTCCAGTCTGGGACGCCTCTCTGGCATGGGTGCTCCTCCTGTGCGGCACGATGGTAGGGGGAGTTTAGCGGCGTACGGCATCCCGCGTCCAGCGGTGCGAGCCGGGCAAGCCTCCTCCCCGTGGGCCCCAGGGTACGCGGCCATCTCGGGGACGCCCATGGCGACTCCCCACGTGGCGGGGCTCCTGGCCCTTCTGAAGCACCGCAACCCGGCCATGACCGAGCGGGAGTTCAAGGCCGCTATCCGCATGAGGGGCGGCCCGTTCAACGCCGCCACCGGATGGGGAGTTGCCAGATGGATCTGGTTCGGCAACCTCACATCACAGTCTCGATGATTTGCTTAATCTCATCGAGGAAGCTAACTTCTCTGGTGCCCCCAAGTATCTCCCTCGCCGCTGGCAAGTATAGGCGCTTTGCATTCTTCCCGAGCCCAACGTAAACCTCAATCTCGCCTTCTCTCAGCACCAAGTATCCTCTGTCCTTGAGTTGAGCACACAGGATGTCTCTCTGCCCAGCATACTTGCTTGTTGCCAACCTCGTGAACACCTCTTTCCGGCGCTCGCGCTTGGCTTCTTCATCTGTTATCTTTTCCAACTCAGGTTCCGCTTCACGCTGCAATGCTTCGCAGAATTGGCTGTGATCCGAGCTCCCTTTCAGCACGCTCCCTGCGCCTCCGCCTCCCCACAGGAAATCCAGGTCAACCAATCCAAACACTCGCAATCCTATTGACTCAAGCAAGGCTTTGTAGGTAGGGAGTCTGTCTTTCCCTTCGACCTCAACGACCCCGAGGCCGCACTCGGACGGATGTTTCCCTGTGAGCTTGACTAGCATGGCCGTGACGAGGTGTTGGTCGCCTGCACCTTCTACTAACAGCACACGATCACTGAACAGGAACGTGCAACTCCTCTGAAGGTTAAGTAAGGTCAGAAGTTCCCGCTCTCCAGCTATTGGTAGTCGTTTCCCTGTACTCAGACAGCGGGTTACGGTTTTCCCTGAGGCACCATCGGTCTCCTTGCTAATAATGCAAAGTTCACTAAAGGAATCAGGAACTACCAAAAGAGGGGAATGGGTCGTAATAACTACCTGACCTTGCGTAGCGATCGTTTTCAATGCCGCTGTCATGAGTTGCTGAGCATACGGGTGGAGAAACAATTCCGGTTCTTCGAATAGCAGCAAGAAAGGTCTCACTGTTGCCGTTGCCGACGATCGGATCTGGTCAGCAAGAGCTCGAAGCAGAGAAAGGTAGAACACTCTCTGCAAGCCATGCCCCTTGAAGCTCAGTCCGGTTTCAACACCCCCTTCCCTTACCAATACTGATACCGTGGCAAGCAATTCTTTAGCCTCGGGGAAATCAACCTTCAATCGCACACGAGTGTCACGGAACCCTTCACTCGTGTACTCGGTCAACTTGGATTCGATGCTTCGTAGCTCCGGTATACGTTCGTCTACTTCCCTGGTGACGCCCTCCACCTCTTCGGTTACCACGTTGAGCAGTCGGTTCGCTTGGGTATATGCCTGCCGTAGGCCTTCACCGGCATGTTGTTGAACGGCGTCGAGGATCAGCCCAATGAGTTTTCCCATGGGCTTGGTGGTCTTTCCGGCGGCCTCTTCTACCGGGTCATCCAGCACATCTATGTGGATCACCTCGGGCAGAACAGCCTTCAATACGGCGTCAATTCCCGTCGGTGTGTCATACTCCCCAGTGTTTGGCTGCTGCACCTGAATCTTCCCGGGTTGTACTCCTTGCGCGCCTAGCGTGGCAACCTTCCGAATGTTGAGCTTATTATCGGGTGTCAACCTTTCCCCTAGCTTTGTCTGGTTGACAAGGCTAAGGCTCGGCAGAATCTGTTCAATTCCACTAACCGTGGCTTCGATCTCAACTGGCGCGCTTATATCAAAGAAGTCGTTTTGGCTCACGTCCCTTGCAGAGCCCTCTATCAATAGCTTCAAGGCTCGTAGAATGTTGCTCTTGCCCGCGTTGTTTCTGCCAATAAGAATGGTAAGTGGGTTAAGTTGAAAAGTCTCCTGCTTTACCGAGCGGTAGTTTTTCAAGGTTAGCTGGTCAATCTGAACCATCACAGCCACTCCCCCCGCTTAGTTCATTTCCTGCCCCCTGGGGCAGTGCCATCGTAGCACTGAAAGCACTTGAAGGGAAGCAGACATTCGGCTCCAGCCCATCCTTGACAACGCCCCGCGAATCCTTCCAATACCTCCCAGGAGAGCAGCGAGGGGCCGGGGCCAGTGGCTGACGGACAGGCCCCAGACCCCCGGCGGTCCTTCCGCGGAAGGACTGCGCTCCCCCAGGGACGGGCGCCCGAATAGCCTATAACAGGCTGCGAAAAAAGGGGTGTCCTGTGGGGCGAAGCCCCTTTGGCAGGGGTCTGGGGGTGTCCTCCAGCTATCTTTTCTTCCCCCTCTCCCTTGTCAAGGGAGAGGTGGTACAGGGGGTGAGGTTTTCCCGAATAGCCTCTAGGGCGATGGGCTGAAGCGGAGGATGCGGTTGGAGAACTTCACCTCGGCAACCCACAAGTAGGCGCCATCAAAGGAAAAGGCGTAGGGCAAGAAGAACGTATTCCGGCCGAGCTCAGGCCTGTACTTATGCTGGTTAGCACCCAAGATGACATCTGCCTCTTTGCCCGCCAGGGCGTCCTGGACGTTGCGCCAGATGAAGACCCGGTTGAAACCCCCGTCCACCAAGAACAGGTGCCCATGGGACACCGCTACGTCAGGCACGCCGTTGAACTTGCCCGGCCCCCCGATGACTACCGGCTTCGTGGCCGCGGTGAGACCCTCCACAGGATAGATGAGAGCTTTGTGTTCGAAGACGGTTGCCACGGCCAGGTATTTGCCATCGCTGGACAGCCGAGAAGCAGCGGGGACGGCGAGGACAAGGGCAGGCTCTGAGTCCGGGCCAGGGACCCCCTTCCACACGTAGACCTTTCCCGCTCCGTTGTCTCCAAGGTAGAAATAGGTGCCGTCCATGGCCACACCCGCGAGCTGCTGGAACTGGACGCTGCCGATGCGGTCCTTGAAGACCAGGTCCGGGGACTTGCCGCTGGTGGGCGGCTCGTTCCAAACAAGGACCGTTTGGCCACCGGCCAGGGCGAAGGTGTCTCCCAGCAGGGCGTTGTCCATGGGCCCAAAGTCAAAGCTGTACACGATGTCCGGATGAGCGCCACTCTCATCGGGCAGGTGCTTCCAGACGTACAGCTTCCTGTCGAAGTCGGAGGAGACGAACAGGCTCTTGCCGTTGGAGGCGGGGACGCCGTTCTGGACGATGAAGTTGGTCTCCAGGGTGCTGGTCTTGAGGTCGGGGCTGCCGATGGCGAAGTCGGGCGGCTGGTCAGGGCGCGTGGGGATGGAGCGATAGACCACCACTTTGTTGCCATTGCCGCAGGAGACATACAGGCTATTGCCGGCCACGGCAACGCTCTCATAGTCGCCAGGGCCAAAGCAAAGTGCAGGGGCAAGGGTCAGGTCAGGCGCGTCTTTCTCGTCTTGGGGGAAGGTGTTCCAGATAAAGAGGGTGGCTCCCATGATGATGAGCTTGCCGTCCGGGGCGAATGTTCCTCGTAGCCAGGGGCCCGTGCCTTTGTAGAAGTCGAAGGGCTGGTCGTCGGCCGTAGGGAAGGTCTTCCAGAAGAAGGCGCCCGTGGGCGGCTGCCCCTCCACCCTGGCGTTGTGGTCGCCGACGATGAGGGAGTTGCCGTCGCTGGTGACGTGCCTGGGGGTGCCGAGTTTTCCCCCACCCCTGAGGAGGATGTCGGCGGGCTGGTTGTCCTTGGTGGGGAACTGGTTCCAGATAAGGACAGCGCCGCCCTGGGTGCTGGTGATCACCACTTTCTCCCCGTTGGTCCACACACCCCAGGGCCACCAGAAGACGCTCTTAGATGGGCCGGGCCCACCATCGTAACCGCCGCCCTGGAGCACGAGGTCGGCAGGCTGGCCGTTCCGAGTGGGCAAGGTGTCCCAGATGAGGATACGGTAGTTGTTGGTATCGGCCACCACCAGGCGGGTGCCGTCGGTGGCCACGCTGATGGGCCAGTCCAACTGGTCCCGCCCGGTGCCGGGGTTGTTGGACCGGAAGTCCTTTTGCCCCAGTACCAGGTCGGGGGCCACGTTGCCCTTGGGCAGGGTGTTCCAGACGAGGACCCGGTTGTTGAAGGTATCGGCCAAAAAGAGGCGGGTGCCGTCGGTGGCGATGCCGCTAGGGTGGTTGAAGAGGAGAGGGCCGCCGGTGTCGTTGAAGCCGAAGCCGGAGAGCATGATGTCGGCGTCCTGGCCCGTCTTGAAGAAGCCGGAGGTTGCGCCGGTGGCCACCTTGTAGGTGGAGGGCACGAGATGGACGCTCGCGGCCATGCTCTGCGGCGGCTGGCCGAGGCGAAGAAGACAGAGGGCGGCGGCATCGTTCTCCCGCCCCGACGGGGGCGTACCGGGGGACGACCGGAGGGCGTCCAGTCTCTGGAGGCCGATGGTTTCCGCCGCGCAAGCGTCGAAGCCCTGGGGAGGCGGCAGTTCGCCCCTGAGGAGGCGTCCCGTCACGTCCGGCGGGTACGTTCGACGGGCTCCGTCCAGGCCGGCCACGGGCGGAGTCGTGGGAGTGGAGAGGGGGCTGGGCGTCGCCACAAGCGGAGGTGCTGATGTTGGGCTGGCGCGTGGGGCGGATGGGGACGGGGTGGAGGGAGCCTCGCGCCGGCAGGCGAAGGCGAAGAGGAGCGCCAGGAGGAGCGCCGAGATGAAGGGCAGCGACCTCATGGGTCCAGTGTACACTAAGGGTGTTGGGCCAGGTCTGGCGGGCCATCTGGGGTCCCGAGGGTCTCCGTGCTTGACGGGCAACGGCACAGCCGCTATGGTTCGGTCTGCCCCGTTGCAACTTGCCGCTCGCCCTTCACGCCGTACGCAAGGAGCGCCCATGCCCGACCGCATCACTACGGACACCATCGACGGGTTGAAAGAGACCGCCTTCGCCGTTGCCACGGAGTACGCGCGGCGCCTGCCCCACGCCCGCTACTGCGATGTCCGGGTGGAGGTGGAGGAGGGGAAGAGCGCCAGCGCCGAGAACGGCAACCCCAAGCACAGCTCCGAGGACTACACCTTCTGCTTCGGCGTCCGCGTCATCGCCGGCCGCAGGGCCACCGCCGCCGGCTACTGGGGCCAGCTCCTGGGCAGCCGGGACCTGGACAGTTTTGCGGAGACGCTCCGGGAAGGGGTGCGCCATGCCCACCGACGGGCGGTGGGAAGCGCCCGTCGCAAGGAGCTCGCCATGGGCCGTTTCTCCTGGCTAGGCGAAAGCCTGGCCGACACGACATTGGCCCCGATCCCGGTGCGCCAGGACACGGTGGCGGCTCGGTACCGGCAGGACCCCAGGGCTGTTCCCCTCCCGAAGGTGGTGGAGGCCGCGCGGGAGGCATCGCGGGCCTGCGCCGCTCTCGACGGCCGGCTGGTGTACAACGTGGTGGGCGCCAGCACGACCCTCATCCGGGAGCTCTTCTGTAGCTCCGAAGGAGCCAGCATCGACCAGAGCCACGCCCAGTCGGAGAGCTTCTACTTCAACGTGGCCACCAGCGAGCATGGCACCCTGGAGCTCTACGACTTCACTGGCCACCATGCCGGCTGGGAGGCGATAGAGGAAGGCTGGCACACCGACATCGTGGACCTCCCTGACCTGATGGCCTTCACCACTGGCCTGGCCAAGGTCACCCTGGAGACGGCCGCCGCCCCTCCCCTGAAGCCCCCCGAGGGCGATGTGACCGTCGTCCTGGACCCCCACTTCGCCGCCCTGGTCTGCCACGAGGTGCTGGGCCACCCCTCGGAGCTGGACCGGGCCCTCAAGTACGAAACGGCCTATGCCGGCAGGAGCTGGCTCTTCCACACCCTGAAGGACAACCAGATCGGCAAACAGGTCGGCTCGCCCGTCCTGAACGTCTTCTCCGATCCAACCCTGGACGCCTACGGCCACTTCCTCTACGACCACGAGGGAACGCCCGCCCGCCGCGTGCACCACGTCCGCAACGGCGTCTACGAAGAGTTCCTGAACAGCCGCCAGACGGCGGCTATCCTGGGGGTGCAGCCGAACGGCTCCTGCCGTGCCACCGACGCCTCGATGGTCCCCCTCATCCGCATGACCAATACCGTCTTCGCCCCGGGCGACCGGGACCCCCAGGAGGTCCTCCGGGAGGTGGACCACGGCTACTATCTGAAAGGCCACCGCATCCCGTCGGTGGCCGAGTCCCGGGAGAACTTCCGCATCTCCGCCATGCAGGTGTACGAGATCAGGAACGGGAAGCTGGGCCAGCTCTACCGCGACGGCAGCCTGATGTCCGACAGCCGGGACTTCTTCATGCGCATCGACGCCATGGGCACCGACTTCCGGGTGTTCCCCATCCCCAACTGTGGCAAGGGACAGCCCATGCAGGCCAAGCGCATGGGCAACGGAGGCCCCACTATCCGGAGCGTGGGGCGCCTAGTGCGGGGAGGGTGAGCGGCTGGTGAAACTGGTGGAGCTGGAAGCTCGGGAGAAGGCCAACCCTTCGCCCGCTCAGAACATTACCACTCATGCTTCCTTAAGCTTCCCAACACCTGCAAGCTGCCGATACCTCCCAGGTAATACGGGTACAAGTACTTCGTAGAAGAGGCAGAGGGCTGCACGGCAGTCTGAAACGACGCACTTGACAAGGCGGAAGGGCGACATATAACATGGCACTCGCACCAGCATTCGCCCATTAGTCATGCCAAAGCCAGCCTCGCCTGAAGTAGAGATAACGCGGTTCGACATGTTGGTTCGGTGGCAAACCGTGGGCTTCCCCTTCGAGCAATCGAAGCTGTTTAGGATTCTGCCTGAGCAAGGATATGTAGTTGATTCCGAGGTACGCCAAGCGTTTACGGCCCGATTTGGGGGGGGTGCTGAAGTATCTGGTCTTGTGGCCAACAAAGGGGCTCTGTCTTTGACAGTAGATCATACCAGACCCGGCCTGGGTATCATGGGTACAGTCGTGGCAGACGTGGTTTCTGAATTTGAACGCCTGGAAAAACTCTTGCACGAGCACCTGCTGTTTGATAGCAGGAGGAACGCCCGATTCTATGAGGTCGATGCTGATGTGCTAGTGTGGACCGCACGTTCTCCCATCGCTTCAATGCGGAAGTCGCTCGATCAGGAGCACGTACTCTTGGATATAATGAGTAAAAGTTTGGGGCACAACCTCGGACTCCACGGAGCTATAGTTACGGCGACTGATAGCCTGCCGGGGAGCGAGGAATGGCATGAAATCCACCTTCGGCCTTCTTTGCGATCGCCCGAACACGCATTTCACGGGCTTCTGGTGTTCCGGAGACGTGAATGGGAGCCGGTTCACGAAGTTGCTAATCGCATTTCAACGATTTTTGAGCGAATATGTGAGGGACTTGGCTGATGGTGACAACATACGTGGACACAACAGAAACCACGGCAAAAATAGAGACTGCTCCGATCCAGACACCTGTGGAGGCACTTGCGGAGAGACCAGATCAGCCCAGAGTGCCCACGTCGAGCAACATCACTGCTGGTCCGGACACAACCGTTGGAGGAGGGGCGCTCTCCGTTGAGTATTTCACCCCGATTGAACCGTCTAATAGACCTACGCAGAGGTCAGGGACTAAACCTTCCAGAGACATTGCGATTGGTAAGATAGTTACGCCAGAAGCTAGGCCTTACGTTCAAGGTAAGAGACATCTGGTTCAGGGCCTGGAAGGTATTATCCTTGAGTATGTTAATCAGTCGCAAGTCAAGGTTGATGAATTTAGCATAGAGATCAAACATCTCATTAGAGGCAAGAAGAGAAAGCCTTTACTTTGGATTACTGCGAAAGTAGATCCTCAAGTCCATCCAAATCAGGCTTTGGCTCTTTGGGATGCTATCGGCACGGGTATAGATGAATGGCGACGGCGGCTATCGGCTTTAGATAGGCGTTTACTTGAAGAAGAAATCTCCGTATCAGTGGATTGGGTTGAACCTAATGCCAGTCCAACCAGATGAGATTTGGACGCTTGGGTCTGAGTTATCCCAAAGAACTGACTCAGAAGCTGCCCTACGGGCTGCAGTAGGACGTATTTATTACGCCCTCTTCCTGAGGGTTCGTGGTCTCTTCTTCCCGACACCAGTAGGACAGCGCCGCACACACGATGACGTAGAGGCGCGACTAGGCAAAGAGACTCGGAGTTCAACTCAACAACAGTACCGCGAGCTAAGGAAGTTACGAGAAGAAGGCGATTACGAGCCTGATACCGACGGGTGGAGGAATAAAGCTCTGAAGGCAACCCGCCTCTACGGCCATGTTTTAGATGAGCTAAGAAGTCGAGGAAGGATTCCACGAGCTTAGCTCACCTTTCTATGCGCCTACTCCATGTGTAGTGCCCGCCTCAACCGCTAAACCCGTCCAACCCCGCGGCCCGCGCAGGTATTGCCGAGCTTGTGCTTCGACGGGCCTGTCCTGAGCCAAGCCGAAGGGCTCACCATGAGCGGGACTTCCAGGACAACCCTCCTTTCATGCCGGGCAGGGCTGTGCTAGGATGGGACTGGCCGTGCTAGGCGGGGAGCTAGCGGTGCCCTGTACCCGCAATCCGCTTTAGCGGGGCTGAACTCCCCCCGGAGGCTCAGCTCCAGGCCTCTATCGCCGGGACCGGCGTTGAGAGCTGGGCCCTGCGCGGCGGAAACCCGCCAAACCCGTCAGGTCCGGAAGGAAGCAGCGGTCAGCGGGCCTTTCCGAGCGCCGCAGGCCCGCCTGGCTTGAGCCCTACCGGCCGACACGCCTTGGAGTCATAGTCGAAGGGGGGTGCACGGCCAGTCAGCATGGACCCTCTTGCTGGCCTCCACATCCGCGGTGAGAACTACGGCCGCACCGACCCCAACACTGGCCTCTCCACCCGCCTCCTCAACTTCCTGGCTGCCTTCGTGGCATGACACGGCCATGAGGCAGGGGCTGGTCCCCACCAAGGCGTCGGGCCTCGTCCGGGGCTGGTAGCGAGCCAGCGCGCTCTGACCCTCCGGGCTCTCCTATTCCCCGGTGCCTCGCAGGCCGCTCTGCGGGTCCCCGCCGTCGCGGGGACCAGTGGGGAGGCGGCGGGCTTTCGGGTAAGATGAAGGCCGTGATGCTCTCGAACGAGATGGCCCCTTCGCCCCTGGAGGAGGTGTGCGTCGCCCTGGACCTGGAGACGACGGGCCTGGACCTGCAGCGGGACGAAATCATCGAGGTGGGGGCGGCGAGGTTCCGTGGAGAGCGGGTCCTGGAAACGTTCCGCGCTCTGGTCAACCCCGGGCGACCCCTGAGCCCTTTCATCGTGCAGCTCACGGGGATCACCCAGGGAGAGGTGGCTGCGGGCCCCTCCTTTGGCGAGGTAGCGGGTGCGTTGTCCCAGTTCCTGGGCCCGCACCCGGTGGTGGGGCACAACGTGGGCTTCGATCTGGCGTTCCTGGCCAGGGCGGGGCTGGGGCTGGCCAATGGCAGGTACGACACCCACGAGATGGCGTCGGTGTTCGTGCCTTCGTCCCGCGGGTATGGCCTGAGCGACGTGGCCCAGGCGCTGGGCCTGGCGCCCCGGAGGCGGCACCGGGCGCTGGAGGACGCGCTGGCCTGCCAGGAGGTGTTCGTGCTTCTGGTGCGCCGGGCGCTGGAGCTGCCCCCGGGGGTGCTGGTGGCCATGAGCACCATTGCGGGGAGGTCGCCGTGGCCGTTGCAGGGCCTGCTCCGGGGACTGGCCGGGGCGGCCGTCGCACGGCAGGGAGAGCGAGGGAGGGGGCCGGGTGAGGTGGGTATCCTGGGCCTGGACGCCGAGCGTCTTCGACAGGCGCTGCGAACCCCGAGGCCGGTGCGGACCCCGTCGCCCCCGGAGCCGGCAGGCGAAGAGGCGGTGGCGGCGATGCTGATGGAGGGGGGCGCCGTTGGGAAGGGTTTCCCGAACTACGAGGAGCGGGAGCAGCAGATCGAGATGGCGAAGGCGGTGGCCGGGGCCCTCAACTTGGGAGGGCATCTGGTGGTGGAGGCGGGCACGGGGGTGGGGAAGTCGCTGGCGTACCTGCTGCCGGCCATGCTCCTCAGCATGCGGGACCGGCAACGGGTGGTGATTTCGACGAACACCATCAACCTTCAGGAGCAGCTCACGACCAAGGACATTCCGGCCCTGCGGCAGGCGCTGGCTGGGCAGCAGGAGGCGGGGCTGGAGGAGTTCCGGTTTGCCGTGTTGAAGGGGCGAAGCAACTACCTGTGCTCCCGGCGGTGGGCGCAACTGGCCCAGAGCCCTGGGCTCTCGGCGGAGGAGGCCCGGATGGTAGCGAAGACGCTGGTGTGGCTCCAGGAGACGGTCACGGGAGACCGGGGTGAGCTGACCATCCCCAGCCGGGACGGTGCCCTGTGGGAGCGGCTGTCGGCCCAGGGTGCCGGGGAGTGCGACGGGCACCGGGGGATGTGTTTCCTTCGGGCCGCTCGCGGGCGTGCGGAGGGGGCGCACGTGGTGGTGGTGAACCACGCGCTGCTCCTATCTGACCTGGCGCGGGGAGGAGGGCTCCTCCCCGCCTACGACCACGTGGTCATCGACGAGGCGCACCATCTGGAAGCGGAGGCGACCCGTCAGCTCGGGTACGCCGTGCCGTCGCGGGGGGTGGAGGAGCTGGCGAGTCAGCTCTCCCGGCGCCTGCAAGACGTCCGTTTCGGCTTGCGCCCGAGCCAGAGGCAGGGGCCCATGGGGGAGCGACGGGAGGAGCGGCTCCGGGAGGTGGAGGGGGCCATCCCCCGGGCGCGGGAGGCCTGGGGGCGGCTGAGCCGGGCCCTGGCCGATTTCGTCGCGATGCACGCCGAGGGAGAGGGGCCCAGGGACCAGATCCGGGTGACACGAAGCTCGCGAAAGCAGCCCGGCTGGTCCAACGTGGAGGTGCTCTGGGAGGAGTTCCACGCCCTCCTGGGAGAGGTGATGAGGAGCGTCGAGCGGCTGGCTCCGGCGCTGGAACCGGACGGGGAGGGACCGCTGGCCGAGGCCCTGGGGGAGCTGGAGGCCTGGCGGGAGAAGGCTGAGGAGGTGCAGTCCCGGGTGGAGGAGTTCGTGATCCGGCCCCAGGAGGAGTGCGTCTACTGGATGGCGCTGAGCGGCCAGGACGGGGAGCCGACGCTGAACGCGGCGCCCCTGAACGTCGGCCCCAAGCTCAAGGAGATGCTGTTCTCGAAGAAGCGGAGCGTGGTGCTGACCAGCGCGACCCTGAGCGTTCAGGGCTCCACGAAGTACCTAAGAGAGCGGGTGGGCCTGGAGGAGGCCAGGGACCTGGTGCTGGGGTCGCCTTTCGACTACCAGAAGGCGGCGCTCCTTCTGGTGGCGAAGGACATGCCGGAGCCGTCGGAACCTGGGTACCAGGCGGGGCTGGAGGAAGCGCTGGTACGGGTGGCCAGGGCCTCCGGCGGCGGCGTGATGGGGCTGTTCACGGCCCATGCCTCGGTCCAGGCGACGCGTCGCGGCATCAAGGCGCTCCTGGAGTCGGAGGGGTTCCAGGTCCTGGCCCAGGGGGTGGACGGGTCGCCCCGGCAACTGGTGGACGCGGCGTCGGGGCAGGCGAAGAGCGTGCTGCTGGGCACCAGCAGCCTGTGGGAGGGGGTGGACCTGCCAGGAGACCTCCTTCGGGTCCTGGTGGTGGCGCGCCTGCCCTTCGACGTTCCCACCGACCCTCTGTTCGCGGCCCGAGCGGAGCGGTTCTCTGACCCGTTCAACCAGTACGCTCTCCCTCAGGCGGTGCTCAGGTTCCGGCAGGGGTTTGGCCGGCTGATCCGGAGCAGCAGCGACCGGGGAGTAGCGGTGGTGCTGGACCGGCGTGTCCTGTCGAGGGCCTACGGGTCGGCCTTCCTGCGCTCCATCCCGCGCTGCACGGAGAAACGGGTGTCGGTCCTGGGCCTGGAGGAGGAGGTGGCGGCTTGGCTGACGAACGGCTCGGCGAGGGGTTCCTCCCTCTAGAAGAGCCGCTGGACCTGGAGGCCACGCTGGCCAGCGGGCAGGTGTTCCGGTGGCGGTGGCGCGGGCGCTGGGCGTGGGGCGTGCTGGGGGAACATGGGTACGGGTTGAGGCACGAGGAGGGAGGACTACGGTTCCGCACCACGGCACCTTCTCTTGCCGCGGCTGAGACGGAGCTGACGGCCTTTCTCCGGCTGGAGGACAAGTTGGGGGCCATCCGGGAGGCGCTGGCCTGGGACAGGCCCGTGGCCAGGGCCATGGCCCGGCTCCCAGGGCTGCGGCTGCTGCGGCAGGACCCGTGGGAGTGCCTGGTGAGCTTCGCCTGCTCTTCCGCTTCCAACATCCCGCGCATCTCTCGTAACCTGGAGGCGCTGGCGGAGACCTACGGCTGGGGCCTCGGGGGTCCGAGGGGGGCAAGCCCGCGCCTCTACCGTTTTCCCGACCCTGGGCGGCTGGCGGAGGCTGGCCCGGAGGGGCTCAGGCGGCTGGGCCTGGGGTTCCGGGCGGAGTACGTGGCGGGGACAGCGGCGGCGGTGGCCTCCGGGGCCGTGGACCTCCTGGCGCTGCGGGGCCTGGCCTACCCAGAGGCCAGGGGAGCGCTGCTCACGCTTCCCGGCGTGGGAGAGAAGGTGGCCGACTGTGTGCTGGCCTTCTCCCTGGACAAGCGGGAGGCGTTCCCCGTGGATCGGTGGGTGCGGCGGTCGCTGGAGGCATGGTACGGCCACGGGCCCAGGGCCAGGTACGGAGAGCTCTCGTCCTGGGCACAGGACCGCTGGGGGGAGTACGCGGGGTACGTACAGCAGTACCTGTTCTGTTGGGCGCGAGACGGCTGGAGGGACGGCCAGCGGGGAAGGAAGCCCGGCTAGGCGGGCAAAGGTTTGCGACTGGGGGACACCCCTTCGACAGGCTCCTTCGACGTTGCTCAGGCCCTAGCCTCGCACAAGCACGGCAGACCATCACTAGTCGTCACAGGGTCTGACTAATACTACGATACTATGCCAGGTCATTACGATTTCTGACTTTATGGGAGAAGCTCCTATGGGACACAAATACACGCAGCGACAGGGTCAATACCTGGCCTTTATCTATTACTACACCAAGATTCATCGACGTGCTCCATCGGAAGCCGAACTGGAACAGTATTTCAGAGTCTCCTGGCCTTCGGTTCATCGGATGATACTTGCACTGGAAAGGCTGGGTCTGATCGAGAGAACACCTGAACACGCCCGATCCGTACGCGTGTTGCTGCGACGTGAGGAACTTCCAGATTTGGAGTAGACTGGACAATCATGGAGTGGATAGCAGTTTATGCAGCCATAGTGTCCACAGCTGTAGGGGGATGGACCATCAACAGTATTTGGAGAGACCGAGCATCAGTGAAAGTGGATGCTCATATTGGATGAACCTATCCCGAAATTACCCGGAGGTACGTCATGAAGCAGGCGATCACCGCGAAGGCCAGGTAGTGTCGTGTCTCGTATATGGCTTTACATCAGGTTGGTTCGGTAGCGTGGCCGCCCAGATACGGAAACTGGACGGCGGTCGCGTGCCCGATGTGTAAGGGCATTTGACAGACACTACAGTAGTTGTGAACACGGCGCTCCCGCCGAATCGGCCAACTCTGCGGGTGCTGACATCGGGGACACTGCCCTTTGCTCTCCATGCCACCATCCTACTGCAGGTGGCTGGAATGTTACTATACCCTTGCACGCACCGAAACCCGTGTCGGTGTCCCCGATCCGGCCGCCCGGCGCTGGTTCGCGGCCTATTGGCTCCCGATCAGGCTGGGGAGTGGTATCATCCGCAGGATGTGGCTGAGGGCCATCAAGCGACGGGCAGAACGTGGTGGAGGAGCCTGAGTATGGCGGAAACATACGTAGTTGAAACGACAGGTCTAACCAAGCATTACGGCTCCATCGTCGCCGTTGACAACCTGACCTTGCGGGTGCCAAAGGGCGGTGTGTTCGGGCTCCTGGGCCCGAACGGCTCGGGCAAGACCACCACCATGAGCATGCTGCTGGGCCTGGTCAAGCCCACGGCGGGCACGTTCAAGCT
>JACQOS010000065.1 GCA_016202425.1 Chloroflexota bacterium | reverse complement strand
GGCCATGGATAGCTCACCCAGTTTCGGGTCTAATCCGCGTCACTAACGCCCGATTCGGACTCGCTTTCGCTACGGCTCCATCCCTGAGGGACTTAACCTCGCGGCGCAGATTAACTCGCCGGCTCATTCTTCAATAGGCACGCCGTCACCCTTCCCTTGCAGGAAGGGCTTCGACGGCTTGTAGGCCCAGGGTTTCAGGTCTATTTCACTCCCCTCCCGGGGTGCTTGTCACCTTTCCCTCACGGTACTGGTTCACTATCGGTCGCTAAGGGTATTGAGCCTTGGAGGGTGGTCCCCCCAGCTTCTCGCAGGATTTCCCGTGTCCCGCGATACTTAAGGACCCATCAGGAGCCTCTCCCCTTTCGCCTACGGGGCTCTCACCCCCTGTGGCGGCCCGTTCCAGGGACCTTCGGCTAGGGTAGGGGTTGTTCACTCCTTGAAGGGGACTGAGGCCCCCTTCCGATAGGCCTTGCAACCCCTGAGAGACATGGGCCCTCAGGCCGTGAAGCCTCTCAGGTTTAGGCTGTTCCCCGTTCGTTCGCCACTACTAGGGGAATCTCGGTTGATTTCTTTTCCTCGAGGTACTGAGATGTTTCAGTTCCCCCGCTTACCTCCCCTGCCTTAAGGGTTCAGGCAGGGGTCTCCGACGTTGATCGGAGGGGTTTCCCCATTCGGGCATCCCCGGCTACGCCTGCTAGACGGCTTACCGAGGCTTTTCGCAGTCTTGCCACGCCCTTCTTCGGCCCTTAGCGCCAAGGCATCCACCTTGGGCCCTTAGTAGCTTGATCCACATGAAGACCCGGACAGAACCTTGACTCCTCTTCTCGCTATTCTCTTGTTAAGGTGCGACAAAACGGCGGCCGAGTCTCCCCAGGCCGCCGCCTTGGTCTACTCCGCCGGTAAGAACGTTCAGGTGGCTACTTGCGCCAACGTTGCCGTCCTTTCCAACTGAGGTTACTATACCAGCCCGCTCCATGGGCGTCAAGGGGTTGGGCGGGAATTGGGGGGCTCCGCCGCTAGAGTGGTGTTCCTGAAATACGCTCACGAATTGTCGTTGCGAGGAGTCCCGATCCCGACTTGTCGGGAGGACGACGAAGCAATCTGAAGGAGGAGTGCACCCCTGCCACCAGATTGCCACGGCCCTCCTTCGGCGGGCCTCGCAATGACATTTGCGATGAATTTCGGAGACAGGGCGCTACCAGGCTGCTGAGAAAGCGGAGTCCATCCCGACGGGTCGGGATGGCTGGGGTCTGGGGGTGCCCCCCACTGGGCACTGCCCAGACCCACGACGCGCTACCGTCGCCTGTCGCAGGTATGCTGCAACGCTGGTGCATGGGGGTGCAGGGCCAGCCCTGCTCCCCCTCTCCCTTGCCAAGGGAGAGGGGGACACAGGGGGGTGAGGGTTTCCCGAATAGCTTCTAGAAGACGGGGGGCGAGGACGACGGGGCGATCCACCCCTGGAGGCGCTGGCCATCGCGCAGGACGGTGAACAGGAGCTCCCGGCCCACCTGCTCGGCGGTGAGGAAGCGGTGGAGGTCGTCCAGGCTGAGGACCTGCGTGTCCGCCAGCTCCAGGAGGACGTCTCCCGGGCGGAGGCCGGCCTGCTCCGCCGGCCCGCCGGGGGCGATGCCCACGATGAGGACACCCCCGGGCGCATAGGGGGGTGGCCAGGAGGCAGCGCGGCGCCCCCGAGGGCTTTCCTGGGCCACGTTCTGGCCTGCGATGCCCAGGTAGGCCCGGACCACCTGGCCGTCCTTGATAAGGAGGCCGCTCACCCACTGGGCGGTGTTGATGGGGATGGCGAAGCAGATCCCCTGGGCGTGCTGGATGATGGCGGTGTCCACCCCCACCACCCGGCCCTGGGTGTTGACCAAGGGGCCGCCGCTGCTGCCCGGGTTCAGGGCGGCGTCGGTTTGGACGATGTTCTCGATGAGGCGGCCGGTCTGGCTTCTGAGGGAGCGTCCCAGGGCGCTGATGACGCCGGTGGTCACCGTTGCGTGAAGGCCGTAGGGATTGCCGAAGGCGATGACCACCTGGCCCACCCGCAGGGCGTCGGAGTCGCCCAGCGCCACCGCCGGGAGCCCGGAGGCGCCCACCCGGAGGACGGCCAGGTCGGTGTCCGGGTCCTCGCCCACCACCTGGGCCTTGAGGCTCTGGCCATGGCTGAAGGCGACCTCCAGCGAGGTGGCGCCGTGAACGACGTGGCTGTTGGTGAGCACGTAGCCGTCGGGGGCGATGGTGAAGCCTGAGCCTGCCCCTTCGATCTGGAGCCGCTTCTCGATGCCCCCCAGCGTCCGGCCGCCCCCACGGTGGACCTGGATGCTCACCACTGCGGGTTCCACCTGCTGGACAACCTCGGCCAGCGCCTCTGAGTAGGCGTGGAGGAGGCTGAGGGGGGATTCCTGAGGAGGTTGCTGTCTCAAGGGCGCTCCCGAGGATTTCGCTTTGAGCCGAGGAGCCGACGCAGCCGCTCCTCCACTCGCTGGCACGTGGGGATGCCGCCCACTCCGGGCGCCTCCACGGAGAGGCTAGCGGCTACGGCAGCGAACCGCCCGGCGGCCCTGACCTCTCGCGTCTCAGCATACGCTATCAGGAAGGCAGCCGCAAAGACATCGCCCGCGCCGGGCCGACCACCACCAGGCCCGGAGGCTCCGTGGCTAGCCTTGGCGTGGGACGATGGTGATTTTCCTGTGGGGTCCCTCGCCTTCGCTCTGGGTGGTGACTTTGGGGTGGTCCGACAGGGCCAGATGGACGACGCGGCGCTCCGCCGCGGGCATGGGTTCCAGGGCGATGGAGTAGCCTGTGGCGGCGACCTTCTCGGCGACGCGCCACGCCAGGGCCTGTAAGGACTTGGCGCGGCGCTCCCGGTACTGCTCCACGTCCAGGACCACCAGGGGGTGGGGTTCGCCCTTATGGCTGAGGAGGAGATTGACCAGGAACTGGAGGGCATGGAGGGTCTCGCCCCGTCTGCCGATGAGGAGGCCGGAGTCCTCGCCCTGGATGTCGATGATGGGGCCGTTCTCCTCGTCCCCGGAAGAGCGGATGGTGGCGATAGCGGACACGTCCATGCGTGCCAGAAGGTGGTTGACCACCTCCAGGGCTTGAGAGGCCAGGCCGGCCTGAGGAGAAAGCCGGGTGACGCGGACCCGGGCCGGCTCCGAACCGATGCCGAAGATGCCGGCGCGGCCCTGGCTAATGACCTCGACGGCGACCTCCTCGCGCTCGGCGCCGAGCTCCTTTAGGGCGAGCTCGATGGCCTCCTCCACTGTCTTGGCGCTCATTTCCACCGTGTCCATCTTGGCTTGCCTCCTTTTCCAGCGGGGCAGCAGCCGTTCCCTCGGACGCCGCCACGACGACGGGAGCAGGGCGGGCCCGGGAGGGAAGAAGGCCACCCCAGCCGGTCACGAAATACTGAATGACGATGCCGATGACGTTGGAAGCTACCCAGTACACGGGCAGCCCACTGGCGAAGGAGAAGGTGAAGAAGGCGAACATGATGGGCATCATCCACAGGAGCATGGTGTTGGTGGACTGTTGCCGGGGGTCGGCGGCGGGTGGGGTGGTCATCTTCTGCATCACCCACATGGAGATGCCCACCAGCACGGGAAAGACGGGGGTGGGATCGGGCTCTGCCAGGTTGAGCCAGAGGAACCTGCTGTTCAGGGGGATTGCTCCGTGGACGAGGGGAAGCCAGGAGTAGAGGTGCTGCGAGAGCCCCACCAGGGACTCGGGGTCGGTGGGAAGGGCCTGGAGGATGGCCTGGTACAGTCCGATCCAGATGGGGAACTGGATGAGCATGGGGCCCAGGCATCCCAGCGGGTTGACCCCCGCCTCTTTGTACAGGCGCATGGTCTCCTGGGAGATGCGGGGACGGTCCTTGGCGTAGCGTTGCTGGAGGGCCTTGAGCTTGGGCTGGAGGCCCATCATCTTCTGGGTGGAGCGGGTCTGCTTCAGGGTCAGGGGGAGGGTGAGGAGCCGGACGACGACGGTGAAGACGAGAATGGCGACGCCGAAGTTGCGGCCCAGCAGGACGTACAGGGCCACGATCCCGTTCAGGAGGGGGTGGAAGATAATCTCGTTCCAGAGAAGGCTGAGGATTTCCATTGGCGTAGGCCCTGGTCCCTTCAGCGTTCCTTAGGTCTCGGCGGCACGGGGCCCCACAGCTTCTCCTGCTTTCCGGTGAGGCGGAGGGCCCAGACGCCCTGGTCTTTGGCCGAGGTGTTGACGTAGATGGTCCCCTGGTCCACGGCGATGGTCCCCCGCACCCTGGCGCCCAGGTTATAGCCTGGGGGTTTCTGCTGGAGGGTGGGCGGGTCCATCACGTAGACCCAGCCTTCGTCGGAGGTCACCACCAGCAGGCTATCCAGGAGGAGTGGCGGGGCGAGGGCGGGGCCACCCAGGCCGAGCTTCTCCTGCCGGAGGAGGTTGCCGGCCAGGTCCAGGGCATAGAGGGTGCCGCTCATGGAGATGGCGTACACCCGCGTGGCATCGGCGGCGGCTCCTGCCCAGAACCAGTTATCGCCCCTGAACCTCCAGAGTTCCTTCCCCGTGACGGCGTCCAGGGCGTAGAAGTTCCGGTCGAAGGAGCCCACCAGGACCTTCCCCTGGGCGACCACGGGGGCCCCTGCGACGGCGCCCCCGGCACGGAAGGGCTCTTCCCACCGGGGCTCGCCGGTGGTGATGGAGACTGCGTAGACCCCGTGGTCCATGGCGCCGAAGTACACCGTGTCCCCTTGCACTGTGGGGGTGGACCACACCTTGTCCTGGGTGGGGTACCTCCAACGCTCCTCGCCACTTTCCACGTCCAGGGCGCGCAGGTAGCCGTCCGATGCGCCGAAGAGGAGGAGCCCATCGGCCACTGTCAAGCCGCCCACGACGGGTCCAAGGGTGCGGGCGTCGGGCGGGAACTGCCAGATGAGCGAGAGGTCATCGGCCCTGAGGGCGTAGACCTTGCCGTTGTATCCGCCAACGTACACGCGGTCTCCGTGGACCGTGGGCCCGCCGTAGACCGCAGGCAGGGGTGGGGTGCCCTCTGGAGGATAGCTGGCCTGGTAGGAGCCTGTCGCCTTGTCCAGGGCCACCACGCGGCCCTCCTGGGTGCCCACGAAGACCCTGTCCTGGGAGAAGGCGACCCCGGCCCAGCCCGGGCGAAGGGTTGGACCTCTGCCTAGGCAGGCGCCCGTGAGCAGGAGGATGAGGCCCAGCAGGAGCGCGAGGGGTATTGCTGGAGGCAGCCGAGGCCTCATGAGCGTGGCTCCTGAGGCGCAGGCGCCTTGGCGAGGGGGACCGGGTCGTAGCCCCAGCCTCCCCAAGGGTGGCACCGGGCCAGGCGGCGGAGGGCCAGCCACATCCCTCGGGCGAGCCCGAAGGCCTCCATCGCCTGGTAGGCGTAGTGGGAGCAAGAGGGGGTGTAGCGACAGCGGGTAGGCCAGTAGGGGGAAAAGGCTTTCTGATAGAGCCGGATGATGGCCAGGGCGGTGCGTCGCATCTTTCGTCTTTCAGGCGTTGAGGGTGGGAGGGGTGAGGCCGGCCCTCTTCAGGAGCTCCTCCCACGTCTGCTGCAACTGCTGGAAACTGGCGTCCCTCGCCTGTGGCCGGGCGATGAGGACCAGGTCGTACCCCTCCCGAACGAGTGTCCTCCGGACAAGCTCGCGGAGCCGCCGTTTCAGCCGGTTCCGCACCACCGCATTCCCCACTCCGCGCCCTACGGACAAGCCGAAGCGGGTGACCTGGCCCCCGGTAGGAAGGGCCCGCAGAACCAACAACGGAGTGGCCCACCGCCTGCCTCTTTGCAGGGCTGCCTGGAACTCCCGCTGCTTGCGCAACCGGCGTTCTGACTTGCTTGGGAGACGGATAGCAGCAGGATGGTGGTGTTGAGGCAGCAGTGGACTACACCGTCAGGCGGACGCGGCCCTTGAAGCGCCGCCGCCGGAGCACGTTGCGGCCACCGGGTGTGCTGATGCGGGCTCGAAAGCCATGCACCCGTTGACGGCGACGCACCTTGGGCTGGTAGGTCCGCTTCGGCATTCCTTACAGGCAACAACAGGGTAGTGTGCCCAGATTATAGGGCGGTTATCTTCTACCTGTCAAACTGGGCCGGAAGGCGCCCTTCCCCGTCCCCTCCCCCCTTGAGGCGCCGGATGCCCGACCAGGCCAAGGGGACGCCGAAGGCGGCCAGGAGCAGCTTGATGGCGTCGCCGGGAATGAAGGGCAACAGTCCCCAGGCCATGACCAGGCCCGAGAGGCTGTCGGGCTTGAAGGGAACGAATCCCCACAGGACTCCCTTGTCCTTGGCGAGGAGAGCCGGCAGGCCGGGGGCGAGATGGAAGGCCAGCCAGGGAAGGCCAACGGCGTAGATGGCGATTTCTCCCAGGAACATGGCAAGTACCAGCTTGAACGGGCTGCGGCTCCAGCCCCGGTCGGTGAAGTAGCCGACGACCCATGCGGCTGCCACGAACCCCACAAGGTAGCCTTGGCTGGCTCCAGGCACCGCGCCCCCGATGGCGAAGACGGGCAGCCCAACTATGCCTGCCACCAGGTAGAACAGCATGCTGGCGGTACCCCGCTTGCTCCCTAGGGCTGCCCCGGCCAGGAGGACGGCGAAGGTCTGCCCGCTGATGGGCACCGCCGGGTTGAGGTAGACCTTCACCTGGGCAGCCAGGCCCGTCAGGGCTGCGAAGCCCACGACCAGACCGGCGTCGATGAGCAGGCTGAGGGTGGCAGAGGTACGGGGGAGGACCGAGTCCACCAGGGCTGTCGCTCTTGTTGTCCCATCGTGCATGGCTTGACCTCTTTCGCTGGATTGGGAGCCACGGGACAATTATCACATCGCGGGGCCAGGGTCAACTGCGGGGGCGGCAGTGCCGAATAGCAGGGTGTTGAATCCCGACTTGTCGGGACGACCATCCCCCTGTCCCCCTTCCTGGCCAGGAAGGGGGAAGAAGATACATCTAGGGGATACCCCTAGAACCCCGCCAGAGGGGGTGTAACCCCCTCTGGACTCCTCCAGGAGACCCCTTTTGAAATGACTTCGCTGAGCGAAGTGAAGCATCCAGGGC
>JACQOS010000067.1 GCA_016202425.1 Chloroflexota bacterium | reverse complement strand
GGCAAGTACGCCTTGAACTGGACCCGGCTCTCCTGTCGCCGCTTCGTGGCCAATCAGGTGCGGCTGGGCATCTTCGTGCTGGCCTACAACCTGGGGAACTTGCTTCGGCGGCTGGCATTGCCCAAGGCCATCAAGGGCTAGTCCCTGCGGAGCGTACAGGTCAAGCTCATCAAGATCGGAGGTAGACTGGTGCGCCACGCCCGGAGGCTGGTGTTTCAGTTGGCCGAGGTGGCCGTGCCGCGAGCGCTCTTCCAGGGAGTGCTGGACCGCATCGGGAGCTTATGTCTGGCGCCTGGCTAGTGGAAGAAGCCTACGCCGAGGCGGCTGGGTGGGGGTCCCAGGGAGCAGCGCGCTCTGCGCAAGGGGCTCCGTGGCTTACCGTGGTCCTGAATGACAATGAATGATGCTGATACACGCTGGGGAAGGGCGAAACCGCACCTGAGGACCGGGGAGAAGATGCTTGACAGGCTCCCAGGCGAAGGAGTACTCCCCTTTCGTCCCATCGGGCTGGGCCAGGCCCGGTTGATATGGGGAATGCCGGCTTCTACACCTCAGGCACCACGGGGCAGCCCAAGGGGGCCATGCTCACCCACCGCAACCTGCTCACCATGGTGGACAACTTCCTACTGGACATTAATCCGGCAGTGCCGGGGGACGTTCTCCTCCATGCTGCCCCCATCACTCACGGTTCCGGCATGTCCATGTTCCACCACATCGCCCGGGGCGCCGCCAACGCCTTCCCCACCAGCCGCAGCTTCGACCCCCCACCGTCTTCGCCGACATCCAGCGCTATCGGGTGACCACAATGTTTCTGGTCCCCACCCAGGTCAGCCTGCTGCTGACCGGCCCCGCCCGGGAGGAGTACGACCTCTCCAGCCTCCACACGATCATCTACGGTGGCGCGCCCATGTACACGGAGCCCCTTCTCCAGGCCATTCGTGCCTTCGGGAACATCTTCGTCCAGATCTTTGGCCAGGGCGAAGCCCCCATGACCATCACCACCCTCCCCAAGGAGGAGCACCAAGCAGACCACGACGCCGTGCGTTTGCGTCGGCTCACCTCCGCTGGCCGAGAGGTCACCCGGGTCCGGGTGCGCATCGTGGACGACCAGGACCAGGCGCTTGGGACCAGCGAGGTGGGCGAGATCATGGTCCGGGGCGACCTGGTAATGAAGGGGTACCTGAACAGGCCCGAGACCACAGCGGAAACCCTCAAGGGGGGCTGGCTCCACTCCGGCGACCTGGGCTACCTGGACTCCGACGGCTACCTCTACATCACCGACCGGAAGAAGGACATGATCATCAGCGGCGGCGCTAACATCTACCCCCGCGAGGTGGAGGAGGTCATCTCTCGCCATCCCGCCGTGGCCGAGGTGGCAGTCATCGGCGTGCCCGATGCCAAATGGGGCGAGGCGGTCAAGGCCCTGGTGGTGCCCCGCCCCGGCCAGCAGGCTACGGAAGCAGAGATCATTGAGCATTGCCGCAAGAACCTGGCCAGCTACAAGAAGCCCGCATCGGTTGAGTTCCTGGAGGCATTGCCGAAGAACGCCTATGGCAAAATCCTCAAGCGTGAGCTGCGCACCCCATACTGGGCCCGCCAGGAGCGCAACGTGTAGAAACAACTCAACGGCACTCCCATTCGGCAGCCCTCGGAATACCGGGGAGGGAAAGACCACCCCGAGGCAGGTTACCAAACGAACGAAAGGAGAGGGGGCATGCGGGCAGTAGCCATCGTCGGAGTCGGATCAACGCCCTTCGGGAAACTGGAGGGCCAGAGCATCATAGACCTGGCCGTGGCCGCCTGCCGAGACGCCCTGGCCGACAGCGGCGTCCCGCAAGAGCAGGTCTAGCCCTCTACCTGGGCAACTTCATGGGGGAGCGGCTGGTGGGACAGGGATCGCTGGCGCCCCTGGTGGCCAACCGCGTGGGGATCACCGGCATCCCCTGCACCAAGGTGGAGGGTGCCTGCGCTTCTGGCGGCATCGCCCTGCGGCATGGCTTCCTCGGAGTGGCCCTGGGCCTGTACGACTTCGTCCTCGTGGCAGGCGTGGCCCACGCCTCGAGGGCTCGATAGCCTCTGCCAGGGTGTCGGCTGTCCAGGCCCCAAGGCGTCCCATCAGGCGCTCCCGCAGTGATGGGGGTGGCCTGATGGGGACGGGGCGGCGGGGCACGTTCCCCAGTTGGGCTGCTGTGTCTAGGGTGTCATCCAGATCGCCCAGCTCATCCACCAGGCCCAACTCTTTCCCTCGCTGTCCCGTGAAGACCTCCCCCGTGGCGTAGCCTTGCACCCGGTCCAGGGCCAGGTGTCGTGCCTGGGCCACGCGAGCCAAATCCTGCTACCGGTCTGAAAGAGATGACTCCCAGGGAGCCCACGATGGCGTTGGGGAGGGCGATGATCTTCGTGGCGGCGCAGGCTACCAGGTAGGCCCCCGAGGCTGCAACCCCCCGAACGAAAGCGACCACCGGCTTCTTCTCCCGAAGACGCATCACTTTCAGATAGAGGTCTTCGGAGACGGCCACTGATCCCCCAGGGGAGTCGATGTCCAGGAGAGCCACCCCCAGCCGCGGGTTCCGCTCGATATGGCCCAGAAGTTTGTGGTACTGCGTGGCCCGTGCGCCCGCGCCCAGGATGCCCCGCAACTCGAGAAGCTGGCGAGAGATCGCTAGCCGTACCGGCAGGTACTCCGTTTGTCAGTGCCATTGGCGCATCTGCTGCTGTCAGCGGCTTGCCCTGGATAAGGGTGTAGAGTTCCGCACGCACCTCGTCGAGCGTGGTGGTCCGGTCGAGCACGGCGCTCAGGAAAAGCCAGCGGATGGCGCGTTCCAGGGCGCTGGGATCATCACGGGCAGCGGCGCCCCCTAGCTGCTGATGTCCCGCACAAAGTCCCTCATCTCCACCTCGAACCCCTCTTGGGGGTCTGCCATGCCACGCCTGCGCCCAGTTCGAAGGCCGCCTGCACGGCTGGAGGCACCATCAGCAGGCCCTGGACCTGCTCCTCGACGAATAGGTCAAGGTAGCGCTGCGGGTCCCTTTCCCGCACATAGCCGTGCTGGGCTTCGAAGCGTGCCAAGCCCTCCTCGCACACGCCGGGCTGCAGCGGGAAGAGGACGAGGTCGCGCTTGCATTTATCCCTCAGGGGTCGGTGACGGCAGCAGCGCTCGGCCAGATGGCGTCGATCGCGGATTGGGTCGCCACGGTGCTGATCATGGCCGGGGGCCAGGGGTTGATCGCCGTGGCTGGCCGCCTTCTGCGCAGGCCTCCGGGATCTGCGATGGACCTGGATGACGATGAAGCCTCCTGGCACAGGTTGGACAAGGCCGAAATCACACCTGAAGGCCGAGGAAATGATGCTTGACAAGCATCCAGAGCGGAGGATATGCTCCCCTCTACCAACTGCACTAGGTTTGGGACCAGCCTAAATGGGAAATCTCGGCCTATACTCCATGTGTTACCCCTGTCCGCGAACAAGTGTTACCCATCTCTCCGGTCTATACAGACAAGGGAGGGCGAGAGTGGGGAGTGATGCGCCCAGGCAGGGCAGACCATTTCACCTGCGGAGGACCGACGGCAGCGTACCTTACCGCGAAATCGTTCCGCGCACGCCGAGCGAGGCGTCACGGCGTCAGCAGCCGGATGACCTCCTCCACCGAGGCGATGTCTTCCAGCCGGTCCACCATGTCGATGACCCGCTGGCCGTTGGCCTCCGGCAGGCCTTGACCCCCGGCGGCCCAGCAGCGCCGAAACTTGCCGAGGTACTGTTTGCGGCTCAAGGGGACATCGGGATGGCCCAGGGCCTGCAGGATCGTTGTCGTATGGGTCGTGCCATCGCGCAGGGCGATGGAGAGGTGGACCGGAACTATCGCGTTCTCATCATTGATGTCCGGGTTCCGCTCTACATGAATCCGCCGGGCTAAGCCGCGGACATCCGAGTCGCGCAGAGCTGCTTCCTGGAAGTCCGTGACGAAAACGGTGCCCCGGATGAGCGCAGTGGCCAGGACGTAGGGGATGGAGAGCTTGGCGTATTGAGGGGTCAGCACCGGCGGGTCCAGGGGCCGGCCCACCAACCGGTGCACCAGCGGCGGGACCAGCACCCGGCATTCGACGACGTCCCGGGGGGCGATCTTGTGGCGGTCTCGAAGCCGGAGCGCCGCGTCCACAGAGCCGTGGGTCAGCCTGCCGGAGGGGTACGGCTTGTGGCTGACGCCTTCGATATTCCACACTCGGCCCAACTCCGCCAGCACACCGTCGACCTGGTATTCGCCCTCGAAGAGGAGGAAATAGCCGTACCGGCCCTCCAGGACCTCCGAAGGGCCGCGGACGCCCTCGGCGGCCAGGTCCAGGGCGGTGGCGGCGGCTCGAGCGTTGAACCCGGTCTGCATGGAGTTGACCATGACCCCTTCGTGATGGGGCTGGAGGGTGCCGCAGAGCTGGCTGTAGACGATGCCCATGGCGTTGGCCAGGGCCGACTCGTCGAACCCAAGGATCGTGCCCCCGGCGGCGACGGCAGCGAAGGCCCCCGCCGTACCGGGGCGGAAGTGGGTCATGGGCGCCCGGGACGCTCGCCCGATGGCGCAGGCGATATCCACACCCAGCACGGCGGCGAGGATGAGATCCCGCCCGGAAACGCCTCCCTTGATCTGGGCGGCGGCCAGGGCCACCGGCAGTGCAGTGGTCAGGGGATGGAGGACGGCCTGGTCATGGACGCAGTCGAACTCCTGGTTGTGCATCAAGAAGCTGTTGAGCATCGCCGCCGAAGGAAAGGGCAGCCGGTCGCCCAAGGCCAGGACGGAGCATTCGGGCGCGCCACCCCATCGCCGCAGCACTCGGCGCATCTGGGGGACACCCGGCGCCAGGGTTCCCGCCAGGCCGACGCCCAGCATGTCCAGGATGAACACTTTGGCAGCGGCCACGGCGCTCTGAGGGATGTCTTCGAACCGCGTGGCGGCCACATGGCGGACCAGGGCGTGGATGGCGTCGGAGCGTTGGGACTGGGAGGACGCTGACATAGGGTGAAACCCAAACGTCTGCTGATATCGGCGATACCCCAATTTATTCACATGCATGCCATCATCGTATGCCCATCGTCCCCACAATTCAACATGTACAGGAACCACCCTGAAAATTGGAGGACGCAGAATGATCGAACGAGACCTGATCGGCTATGGCCCGGACCTGCCCAAGGTCCGCTGGCCGGGAGACGCCCGTATCGCCATCTCCGTGGTGATCAACTACGAAGAGGGGTCCGAGTACTCCATGCTGGACGGCGACTCCCACCGGGAGACCAACGGCGAGGTCCCCTCGCCCATGCCCATGGAAGCCCGCGACCTGCTGAACGAGTCCATGTTTGAGTACGGCAGCCGGGTGGGCGTCTGGCGCCTGATGCGGTTGCTGGACAAGTATGACATCAAGGCGTCGTTCTTCTGCTGCGCCCTGGCCATCGAGCGCAACCGCCGCGTCGGCGAGGAGATCGTCAAGGGGGGCCACGAGGTCTGCGGCCACGGCTACCGTTGGGAGGAGTACTACTCCTTCACCCGCGAGGACGAGAAGGCCGCCATCATCAAGGCCATTCACTCCCTGAAGAAGACCACCGGCCAGCGGCCCGAGACCTGGTTCACCCGCTACGGGGTTAGCGGCAACACCCGCGAGCTGATGATGGAGATCGGCGGCTTCACCTACGACAGCACCGCGTTGAACGACGACCTCCCTTACTACACCAAGGTCAGCGGCAAGCCCATGCTGGTCCTCCCCTATAGCATCGAGGTCAATGACGCCCGATTCTGGCGCGGCGGCATCAACAGCACCAACGACTTCTACCACTACATGAAGGACTCCTTCGATTGCCTCTACGAGGAGGGGCTGGAGACGCCAAAGATGATGACAGTGGGGCTGCACTGCCGCATCGCCGGCCGCCCTCCCCGGTCGCGAGCGGTGGACCAGTTCCTTCAGTACGCCAGGACCTTCCCCAATGTGTGGTTCGCCCGCCGTATCGACATCGCCCGGTGGTGGCAGCAGCACTATCCGGCGCCAGCGTAGCGGCCCTTCTCCAGAAGCCAAGCAACACTTTCTGCTTCAGGAGCATACATGATGCCAAACCGACCGCAGCGGGCGGCGTACCCGTCCGACCTCTCGCCAGAGGACATCCGGCGGCTGGCCCACGGTCTGGCCCTCCAAATCCCCGATGACGACCTGGCCGTGGTGACCTACCGGTTTAACGCCCTGATGGAAGAGTTCAACAAGCTGCTGTCGGTGGAGTTGGACGAGGCCGATCCGCTGGCCATCTTCCACGACGCAGGCGGGCGGGCACCATGAGCGATCAAGCTCTGGCCTACCAACCGATCACCCGCCTGGCGCAGCTCATCCAGCGCAAGGAGCTCTCCCCGGTGACGTTGACCCGTTTCTACTTGGACCGGATCGAGGAGTTGGAGCCCCAACTCAACGCCCACATCACCATCATGGCTGAGTCCGCCTTGGCCGAGGCGAAAGCAGCGGAGGAGGAGATCCACAGGGGCCAGTACCGGGGACCGCTGCACGGCATCCCGATGGGCATGAAAGACCAGTTCTGGACCAAGGGGGTCAACACCACCTGGGGGTCCAGGATTTACCGGGATTTCATCCCCGCCGAGGACGCCACGGTGGTGCGCCGGCTCCGGGAGGCTGGAGCGGTGCTCATCGCCAAGCATAACCAGGCAGAGTTCGCCATGGGCGGCACCAGGGTGCATCCCTACGGCACCCCTCGCAACCCCTGGGACCCGCAGCGCATCCCCGGCCACTCCAGCAGCGGCTCGGCCGTCGCCGTGGCCGCGGCCATGTGTGCCGCCGCCCTGGGCGAGGACACTGGCGGCTCAGGCCGGATCCCAGCAGCGGCCTGCGGCATCGTCGCCATTCGGCCCACCTTCGGCCGCATCAGCCGCCACGGAACCATGCCCGTTTCCTGGTCCATGGACTCGGCGTCGCCCATGTCGCTGACGGTGGAGGACTGCGCCATCGTCCTCCAGGCCGTGGCAGGCCACGACCTCCTGGACCCCCTCTCCAGCCCATCGCTGGCGCTGGACTACCGCCAGGGGCTGCACGACGGCGTCCGAGGGATGCGGGCCGGCGCCATCAAAGAGCTGCTGCCGCCGGACTCGGCGGACCAGGGGGTCCGCCAGGCGTTCCAGGAGAGCATCCGTACGCTGGAGTCCCTGGGGATGACCGTGGGGGAGGTCTCCGTCCCCCTGATCACCCTGGCGGCGCCCATCTTCGTCGCCATCTGCGACACCGACGCCGCCGGCGTCCAGTTCGACAACATCCGCCTGCGGCCCATGGACTATGACTCCTCCACCCGGACCCGCCTGATGTCGGCGTCCCTGGTCTCGGCCTCCATCTACACCAGGGCGCAGCGGGCCCGCACCCTGTTCCGGCGACAGATGGAGGACGCGCTGAGGAAGGTAGACATCCTCCTCTCTCCCATGTCCGGCGGCCCGCCGCCCCTGATCGAGGAGGAGAATGTCTACTTCCAGAGCAAGGAGGACGTGATCCGCCGTCAGTTTGGCGCCCGATCCTTCACCACACCATACAGCCTGGCGGCCATGCCCGCCATCACCATCCCCTGCGGCGTCACCGCCAACGGGAATATGCCCATGGGCTTGCAGATCGGCGGCGGGCCGTTTGAGGAGGCCACGGTCCTGCGGGCCGCCGCCGCCTTCGAGTCGGCCACCCAGTGGCACACCCGGCACCCCAAGCTGTAGCAGCCCCCCAGGGGCACCAGGAGCCGAGATGGATAGCCTGACCAGACAACTGACGAACTATGCGGCCTCCCTGCGGCTGGACGAGATTCCCGCCGAGGTCCTGCACCAGGCCAAGGTCCGGATTATCGACACCCTGGGCTGCGCCATCGGCGGCTTCTCGTCGGAGCCGGCGCGCATCGCCCGGAAGATGGCCGGCGCTGCAGAGAGCGGGACATCCGCCACCGTCCTGGGCACCAGCCAGCGCGCTACGCCGGACCTGGCGGCCTTCGCCAACGGCGTCGCCATCCGCTACCTGGACTTCAACGACACCTACACCAGCAAGGAGCTGGGCCACCCCAGCGACGCCCTGGCGTCGGTCCTGGCGGCGGCGGAGGCCGGCGGCGGCGGCAAGGCCGTGCTCCTGGGGACAGTCCTCTCCTACGAGCTCTTCTGCCGCCTGGCCGATGCCGTGACCGTTCGCGCTGGCGGCTTCGACTACGTCACCCTGACGGCCATCTCCAGCGCCTTGACCGCCGCCCGGCTGTTGGGGCTGCCAGAGGAGCAGATGACCGAGGCCCTGTGCCTGGCCATGGCTCCCAACGTGGCCCTTTTCCAGACGCGGGTGGGGAACGTTTCCATGTGGAAGGCCTGCGCCGCGGCCAACGCCTGCCGCAATGCCCTCTTCGCCGCCCAGATGGCCGCCCTGGGGATGACCGGCCCATCGCCCGCCTTCGAGGGCCGGGCCGGGTTCTTCACCGCCGTCAGCGGTGGCCCCTTCAGCGTCAAGGGCTTCGGCGGGCGCGGCGAGCCGTTCAAGCTCCTGGAGACCAGCATCAAGCGCTACCCGGTGGGGTTCCTGGCGCAGACGGTGGTGGACGCCGCTGTCCAGATCCACCAGGCGCTGGGGTCCCCGCAGAATATCCAGTCCGTCGACATCCAGCTCTTCAAGCCGGCGGTGGACATCATGGCGGGAGACGAGGAGAAGTGGCGGCCTGCCAACCGGGAGACGGCGGACCACAGCATCCCCTACGCCGTCACCGTCGCCCTGCTCCAGGGCGCGTTGGAGCGGCGGCACTTCAGCGAGGAGACGCTGCGGGACCCGGCGGCGCAGGCGCTGATCCAGAAAGTGCGCGTGACCACGTCCGACGAATGTAACGCCCGCTGGCCTGAGGAGATGCTCTGCATCCTCCAGGTCACCACCAAAGACGGCCAGCGGCATACCGCGCGGGTGCCCTACCACCGGGGCCACTGGAAGGACCCCCTGGACGATAGCGAGGTGGAGGCCAAGTTCCGCTCCATGACGGAGGAAGCTCTGACGCCGGCCCGCGCCTCGGAGCTCCTGGACCGGCTGTGGCACATGGAAAGCGTGGCGGAGGTGGTCGAGGTGATGCGGCTGCTGGAGGTCAACCCATAACAGAGCGTGAGTGACACGGAGCGGCGTCCACGTGGACACCGTGGACCGGATGGACCTGTCAATCTTCTACACCCCGTATCGGGAAGACGGGTGGGGCGCCGCCGCCTACGATCCGAGGATGATGGTCGGGGTGCTGCTGCCTGCCTACTGCCAGGGGATGCGCAGTTCCCGAAAGATCGCCCGGACGCTGGAGCGGGACATAGGGTTTCGCGTGGTGGCAGCCAATCAGCAGCCGGACTTCCGGATCATCTGCCGGTTTCGGGCGGAGCACGAGGAGGAGCTTGAGCGGCTGCTTGTGGAGGTGCTACGGCTGTGCCGGGAGGCGGGTCTGGTGAACCTTGCGGACGAACTCCTCTGCCGACAGTGCGGTAAGGCCGCAGGCTCCGGACACAGGGAGAGCACCGCCAGGGCAGTTTTGCCCGAGGTGCTTGGGGATGCGGCCCCGCGGGCAGCCTTGCTCCCGCAGCAGTTTCCGTTGCTTCCAGTCCTTCGTTGTCGCCACCAAGAGCTCTGGCCCATCCTCAGAGGCCCGCCTCGCGTTCTCCTCGCTCTAGTAGCCCGCATCGAACGGCGTCCTGTCGAGTTCCCCCCTACTTTGGCACCTTCCAACTCCTGGGAGATGGCCTCCAGCATAGGGTGGAGTTGATGGACATCGTTGGCCTCCTCAGTCACGTTGGCGGCCTCAGCCGAAGGATGGAGGGCTCGAAGGCGGGATGCCCGTGGCCATCCTCCCGGTAACCCCGGTATAACGCTTCAGGTCCATCTGGGCCACGACGTCCAGAAAACACGCCAGGTCACCCTGCGGGAGCCACTCACGCACAGTCGGTGGGAGCAGGTACCCCTGGTCCCTATCCTGCTGCATGAAGTTGTAGGCCATGCGCACCTTCTCCAAGCCGTGTCTGGTTCAGGCCCAGGCTACAGCCCAACGAGTGTTTGTGCAACAGGCTCCAGTCTCGCCTATTTGCGCGCCCATTGTTCAAAGGTTGCCTCCGGATTACAACGTGCCGGTGCTAGCCAATTTGGTGGCTGTTACAGATGTGATTGGTGAAGTGAGGGAGGGTGAGGTTACCGAGGGGGAATAGCGGAGCATTAGGCCGCTGCCAGCAGGTGTTGGGTGGCCGCGAAGAAGTTGACGGCGCCATCGAGGCTCTTGAAGCCTCGAACGGTCCGGGCCCGATGCTTGCTCGCTCTGGTTATTGGTCCGGGGCAGCCCCGGACGCCGTTGGTAGAGGGTCAACGATGCCAGAGGTTCAGGAGGTAGACCACCGCCCCGCGCAAGGGTGGGGGCAGGGGCAACTGCTGCGCCTGAAAGAGGGAGGCTGGGGGCCTGGGAGGAAGGGTTTTGAGGGCGTCCCAGAGGAGGGTGATGAGCTCCTGCCACTGCTCCCCCTCCTCGGCGGTGAGCTTGCGCAAGGCCCGGCCCAGGGCGCGGCGGCGTGCCAGACACAGCCCTGCCGGGCGAGCCCCAGCCGCTCCAGGGGGTCCACGAAGGCCTGATCATCATCGCTGATCACCACCTCGGTCCCAGGCGGCGCAGGGTGCTGAAGGCCTGCTGGTAGTCCTGCGGCGCGCCCACGGCCTGCACCAAGAGGGTCTTGCCCCCCAGGGCCACCGCCACCAAGATGCCGTGGGAGACGCTCCGCACGCGCACGAAGGTGGTGTCCACCCCCACCACCTGGGCCTGGAGCCGGGGGCGGCGGAGCCGCTGGCCCCAGCGCTGCAGGTCGCGCCAGACCGTGACAAAGGAGACTGGAGGGACCTCCAGGACGGCTAAGACTTGAGCCACGCCCCGCAGGGAAAGGCCCAGCAGGTAGAGGGCCAGCAGGGTGGCTTGATAGGAGACGGTTTGAGGGGAACGGCCCAAACCCTGCGGACGGGCGGAGAAGGTCTGACCACACCTCTTGCACCGGTGGCGTTGGACCGGAGCCTGGGAGCAGCGCCGGTCCCTGACGAGCCGCAGCCGCTGGCCCCAGCGGATTCGGGCGGCGCTGTGGCAGCCGGGGCAGGGAGCAGGAGGTTGGGGAGTGGGGTTGAACCGTTGGTGAGCAAGGCGGAGAATGATCAGGGCTTCCTCTACTAAAGGTCAGACGGTCGTGCCGCCTGATGAAGATCACCTTTAGTCTAGAGGAAGCCCTCGTCTTTCAGCCAATCCCAACCATCGGTGTAACAGTCACCCAATTTGCGAAATGTGGACTGTCGCAGTTCAGTCAATATGTCACCCCTAACGGTTCAGTGATTTTGTCACTACTGGGTAACGTCTCCACGGGTGATCCGGGCTGGGCTTGTAGCCGTTGGCTTTGTTGCCCGCCTGTGGGCGGGCACCCTACATGGTCGGGGCCCTGCCCATCACCACCACTCCCCTGAGCCCCATTGGGGCTCACCCCGACCCTGAGGCTTATCGGAGGGAGAAGGGGGTCCCTGGGGGTCTTCTTGCGGGCTCGCAGGACCACCGCATGGGGTGGGGCCTCGGTGGTGGCGATGACCTGGCCCCGGTAGGCCACCACCAGGCTGCCGTCCAGCCGCTCCTGGACCTCAACCCGGGCGCGAGCGTAGCTGCGGCGCTCCAAGGCAGGCAGGAGTTGGAGGGTTCGCCCACCAAAGCGCACTGTGTTGTCCCTGGCCACGGTGCGCTGGTACTTGAAGCACAGCACCCCAT
>JACQOS010000062.1 GCA_016202425.1 Chloroflexota bacterium | reverse complement strand
CGCCATCCCGACCCGTCGGGATGGACTCCCCCGAGACGAATTTCCGAACCACTTCTAGTGACCCGTCCCCGAAAAAGGCCCCAAATTGTCATTGCGAGGAGTCCCGATCCCGACTGGTCGGGAGGACGACGAAGCAATCTGGAGGAGGGGTGGCCCCCCGCAGCCAAATTGCCACGCCCCGATTTCATCGGGGCTCGCAATGACATGACGGCGAACTTCAGGGACACCACACTAGCCGAGGGACTCTCCGGACCGCTTCTACGCGGACGCGGGGACCCGCGCCCCCCGGCGGAGCCCCACCTTCTCCTCCACCGCCCTGGTGGAGACGATGTGCCTCTCCAGTCCCATCTCCTTGGGACTCAGGCCAAGAGCAAGCCCTACGAGCTGGGGGAGATGAAGGATGGGCATGTGGATGGAGACGCCCCTCTGGCTGGACGCCTTGGGCTGGTAGCCGTCCAGGTTCAGGTGGCAGAGCGGGCACGGCGTCACCATGGCGTCGGCCCCCAGGGCCTTGGCCTCCGACGTGTGCTTGCCCACCATGGCCACCGAGTTCCTCTCGTTAATGGTGAGGATGGGAAAGCCGCAGCAGCGGGTCTTCCCCGCGAAGTCCACCAACCTGGCGCCCACGGCTTCGATGAGCGTCTCCAGGGCCCTCTCCCGGCCGGGGTACTGGTCGAACTCCAGCGCCCAGGAAGGCCTCACGATGTAGCAGCCGTAGAAGGGCGCCACCCTCAGCTCCTTCAGCGAGCGCGTGAACTTCCCTTTCAGCGCCTCCACGCCGATGTCCTCCACCAGCACCCAGAGCAGATGCTTCACCGTCACGGTGCCCTTGTACGAGAGCCCCTCCTCTTTCAGCACATCGTTCACCCGGGCCAGGTAGGTCGCATCGCCGCGAAGCCTCTTGTTGGCCTGGCTCATCACCCCCTGGCACGTGGAGCAGATGGTCATGATGGGCAGGCCCTTCTGCTCCGCCATGGCGAAGGTGCGCGCGTTCAGGGTATCGCCCAGCAATTCGTTCTTCTCCTGGAGCACGCCCGCACCCGTGCACGAGGCCCCCACCAGGTCCTCCAGTTCGATACCCAGCCTCTGGCACACCTTCACCGCCGCGGGATACAGCTCCGGACAGCCACCTCGAGAAACGCAGCCAGGATAAAAGGCGAACTTCACTGTCCTGCCTCCACTTTCTTGAAGATCCGTCGAACGTTCTCCACCCCAGGGATGCTCTTGTGCCGGATGGGCGGCAGCTTCCTGCGTCTCAGGGCCCTCAGGCCCACGGGGATCATGCCCAGCAAGTTGGGCAGATGCAGAGGGTTGAACATGCCGAACGTCTTGGGCACCAGGCGCAGCTCGTCCAGCCGCCCGCTGTGCCCCACGATCTCCCCGAAGGCAATGGTGTGCCTCGCGCCGATGGCCTTGTCGAACCCCGCGACGATGGCCTTGTCCCGAAGGGCCATGATCCTCTCCATGGGCGCCACGCCCTTGGGGCACACCTGGACGCACTCGTAGCAGCGGGTACAGTCCCAGATGCCACCGTACTCGCTCAGCTTCCCCAGGCGGCCCTTGGCAGCCCCGTCCCGGGGGTCTCCCACGAACCGATAGGCCTTGGCCAGGGCCGCCGGGCCCAGGAAGTTCGAGTCCACCTCCAGCACCGTGCAGTCGGAGACGCACGCACCGCACATGATGCACATCATGACGCCCGTGAGGTGGACCATGGCCTCGTTGGGGGCTAGGTACTCGTCCTTGGGCTCGGGACCCTGGGGCTGGAGCCACGGGTCCACCCCCCGAACCTTGTCCCAGAACGGCTTCATGTCCACCACCAGGTCCTTGACCACCGGCATGTTGCCCACAGGCGCCACGCGCACCTTCCCCTGGGCGTCCATGACGCTCGTGAGCTTGGTCTTGCACACCAGCTTCGCGTGTCCGTTGACGCGCATGGCGCAGGAGCCGCAAATGGAGGCCCGGCACGAGCACCGCAGCGTGAGCGTCGGGTCCATCTCCTCCCGGACCTTGATCAGGGTGTCCAGGACCGTGAAGTACCCGGGAACGTCCAGGGTGAACTCCTGCTCGTAGGGTTGAGCCCGCGGGGCCTCGGGATTGAACCTTCTTACCTGGAGCGTGACCTGCATCAGTATCTCCTCTCCTGCGGCTGCCATCGGGTAATGGTGACAGGGGCGAAGTCCATCTGCGTCCCCTCTGGGGTCCAGCTCACCACGGTGTGCTTCAGCCAGTTCACGTCGTCCCGCCGGGGGATGTCGCCCCGGTAGTGGGCGCCCCTGCTCTCCTTGCGCGCCAGCCCGCTGACGCAGATGGTCTCGGCGATGTCCAGCATGAAGCCCAGCTCAAGAGTGAACAGCAGGTTTGTGTTGAACACCTGCCCCTTGTCCTGGACCGCCAGGCGGGGGTAGCGCTCCTTCAACTCGCAGACCTTGTTCAGCGCTGCCTTCATGCCCTCCTCGTTCCGGAAGACCGCCATGTACTGGTTCATGGTCTCTCCCATCTCCAGGCGGACCCTAGCCCACGAGTCGCCCTTGGGCTTCCGCTCCAGGAAGGAACGGATGAGCGCACCATCGGCCTCCAGCACCGACTCCGGCACCTCCTTGGGGCTCTGCTCCTTCGCATGCGCCGTCGCCGCCTCCCCCGACCGGCGCCCGAAGATCAGGGTATCCAGCAGCGAGTTCGCGCCCAGCCGGTTCGCCCCGTGGACGCTCACGCCGGCGCACTCGCCGGCAGCATATAGCCCAGGGATAGACGTGGCGCCCAGCACGTTGGTCTTGATCCCACCCATCTGGTAGTGGTGGCCCGGGCGGACAGGGATAGGCTCCTCCGCCAGGTTGATGCCCAGAAAGTCCATGGCCACTTCGTTGATGTAGCCCAGCTTCGTCTCGATGACCTCTTTCCCCAGGTGCCGCAGGTCCAGCAGCACGCAGCCATCCACCCCTCGCCCTTCGTTGATCTCCGTCTGTTCTGCCCTCGAGACCACGTCCCGGGACGCCAGCTCCATCAGCTTGGGGGCGTACTTCTCCATGAAACGCTCCCCCTTGGCGTTGAGCAGATACGCTCCCTCTCCCCGGGCCGCTTCAGTGATGAGCACCCCATTGCCCTTCAACGTCGTGGGATGGTATTGGACCATCTCCATGTCCAGGAGGGGAGCGCCCACCCGGTACGCCAGGGCCAGACCGTCGCCCGTCACCACCAGCCCGTTGGTGGTAGGCTCGTAGATGCGCCCCGTGCCTCCGGTACACAGCACCACCGCCTTGGCCTTGATGAGGTGGAGCTGGCCCGTCATCAGCTCCAGCGCCACCACGCCCCGGCATTCGCCGTCCGCCATCACCAGGGACGTGACGAACCACTCCTCGTACACTCGCACCTGCGCCTTCAGGACCTGCTCGTACAGCACCTGGAGGATGGCCGCGCCGGTAATGTCCGCCACGAAGAAGGTGCGCGCCACCTCCTGGCCGCCGAACCGGCGCGTCCCCAGGTGGCCCGTCTCGTCCCGGTTGAAGATGACGCCCATGTGCTCCAGCTCGATGATGGCATCGCCCGCTTCCTGGCACATGACCTCAATGGCGTCCTGGTCACCCAGGTAGTCGCTCCCCTTCACCGTCGCCTGGGCGTGGTCCTCCCAGGAGTCCCCCCGGCTCGTCAGGGCCGCGTTGATGCCCCCCTGCGCCGCGTTGGAGTGGCTCCGCACCGGGTGGACCTTGGTGATCATGGCCACGTTGGCGCCCTTCTGGTGGGCGGCCAGCGTAGCCCTCATCCCCGCCAGCCCAGCACCCACGACCAGCACATCATGTTCGTACACTGCCATGACCTCTCCCCCGTCCTTTCAATTCGGCGCCCACTTCATGGCGCACGCGGTTCCTCTGCTACAAACGACGCCTGCCTGGCCGAGGCACCGCATCCAGGGCCAGCAGAAGCGCGGCAATGCTCTTGGCATCCCGGATCTCCCCCCGCCGGACCAGGCTCACTGCCTCCGCCAGAGGTACAGAGACCACTTCCAGCTCCTCGTCCTCCGCCTCCAGCGGCCTCCCCCGCGTCAGGTCCCTGGCCACAAAGGCATGGATGACCTCCGTGCAGAACCCGGGAGAGGTGTAGAAGCTCACCAGCTCTCGCATCTCTCCCGCCCGGCAACCGGTCTCCTCCTCCAGCTCCCTGTGGGCGCATGCTACCGGGTCTTCCCCCGGCTCCAGGGTGCCCGCGGGGACCTCCAGCAGGGACCTCTCCGCCGCCTTCCGGTACTGCCGTACCAGCAGGACGTTCTTCCCTTGATCCAGCGGGACAACGCAGACGGCCCCCGGGTGCTCCACGATCTCGCGGCTGGCAAGAGTCCCGTTCGACAGCCGCACGGTGTCCACCCGCAGGCCCACCACGCGTCCTTGATACAACCGCTCGCTCTTCACCGTCGGCTCCGCCATCGCCTTCACGCGCCCTCCTCCGTCCCGGGCCGTTCTCTGCTCCGCCGGTTCAGGCCCAGGCGCTGCGCCATGGTGGCGTAGAACCGGTCCGGTGGCCCTGCCCGCAGGAACCGCGCCAACTGCCTGCCCACCACCACCCGCACCTGGTCCCCCTGCTCCAGAGGGCAATGCATGAAACCGTCAACGTTCACCATGGCCGGAGCGTCCGAGACTACGGTCAGCCTGACCGTGCTCGTGGATGGGAGCACGATGGCCGCTCCCAGTCCCAGGTGCTCGGCTACCGGCTTCAGCACCATGTCCCGACTCTGCGGGTGCAGGATCGGCCCCCCGGCCGAGAGGGCGTGGCCCGTGCTGCCCGTGGCCGTTGCCACAATCACCGCGTCGGCCCGGTAGTCCGTAATGGGCACATCGTTCACCGTCGCCCGCACCGTCACCATGCGCGATATGCCCCTGGTCCCCACCACGGCTTCGTTCAGCGCATGAAAGGAGCGCCCGCTGGCCTGTCGCTGGCCCCGGGGGTGGACTTCCACCTCCAGCATGGCCCGCTCCTCCAACCACACCTGGTCTTCCAGGTACCGTTCCACCGACTCCAGGGCCTCCGCCGCCCCCAGCTCCGTCATGAACCCCACCCGGCCCATGTTGATCCCGAGTACTGGGACCTCGAAAGGCGCAGCGATGCGCGTCGCCCGCAGGATGGTGCCGTCGCCACCCACGGTGACCAGCACGTCTACGCCGGGGTGGCGCTCCTCCATCTGCTCCAGGTCGAGGGCCGAGTGGAGCCAGCCGCCCTTATCCAGTCCCAGGTGCCGGGCCAGCTCATGGGCGAGCCGCACCGCCTCCGGAACGCGGTGGTTGTACACGATGCCAACCCTGCGGCGATTGCCCATGGATGGCTGGTGTCTCACTACAACTTCCTGGAACGGGCCCGCAGAACCAGGGGGCCGACCACCCCGTCCAGGTCCCGAACAGGCCAGGCGCCCGCCATGGCGCCCGCGAGTCTACCATTGGCCCCCATAGGTGTCAACGAACGCCGACTCCGCGGTGCGTTGGGCCTCAGGGTTGCCCCTGCCTGCTGGCCCGCCAGTCCACCTCGTACAGGTGCTGGACCTTGTCAAAGCCGGCCACCTTGTGCCGGCCCAGGTCCAGGTACTCCGCCGTCGTCGTCGAGCCCAGCAGCCGGCGAAACAGCTCCGACACCAGCACCTGGCCCCCTCGGGCCCGCTCCATGATCTTGGCCGCCAGGATCACCGCCGTCCCGAAGAAGTCCTGCTCCTCCTTCAGGGCCTCGCCTGCGTTCAGCCCCATGCGCACCCGCAGCGGCGTCTCAGGGTGCTCCCGGTTGTAAGTCTCCAATTCCCGCTGGGCTCCCACCGCGCACTCCAGCGCCTTCCGCGCCCCCGAGAAGACCACCAGGAACCCGTCCCCGGTGTGCTTGACCTCGTACCCGCCCGCCTGGGCGATCCACCGCCGGACCATCTGGTCGTGAGTCCGCAGCAGCCCCCGGGCGCGCTCGTCACCCAGCGCCTGGAAGAGGGCGGTGGAGCCTTCCAGGTCCGTGAAGAGAATGCTCACCGTTCCCTCCGGGGCCAAGCGGCGCGCCGCCTTCTCCCCCTCGGCCTGGGCCCACAGGGGCACGCTCCCCTCCTCAGCCGCTCCCGGGACAGGCGCCACCCGGGCCGCGAACTGCGTCAGCACCTTGCGAGCAATGGAGGGATGGAGCACCGACTCGCCCCGGGCCACCACGCGCACGGCCTCCGCCAGCTCGCTGCTCCGCACCGACTTGAGCAGGTAGCCGGCGGCGCCGGCCTCCAGGATCGGGAAGACCGACCGGTCGTCCCCAGAGCCCGTCAGCACCAGGACCGCCACCTCCGGGTGACTGGCCTTGATGCGCCGCGTGGCCTCCAGGCCATTCATCCGCGGCATCTCGATGTCCATCACCACCACGTCGGGGTGCAGCTCCTCCACCCTGCGCACCGCCTCCAGCCCGTCCGCCGCCTCTCCCACCACCTCAAGGTCCGGGTGCAGCGTCAGCGCCTGCCGGGCGGCCTCCCGCATCAGCGTGTGGTCGTCGGTTATCAGAATCCGAATACGCCCGGGTCTGCCTTGTTCGTCCTGCACAGTCCATGCCCTACGTTCATTGTACACCCTGGGTTGTACCGTTCCTATCGTCCGGCTTCGCCCCAGGAGCGTGCCCCCGGCGCCCACCAGGAACGACGCCTCGCCAGAAGCCACCTACGGACGGCTGCTCACAACCCCTTGCCCGCGGCCCCAGTTCCCCATCCCCTAGTGTGGTGTTCCTGAAATACGCTCACGAATTGTCAGTGCGAGGAGTCCCGATCCCGACTGGTCGGGAGGACGACGAAGCAATCTGGAGGAGGGGTGACCCCCCTGCCGCCAGATTGCCACGCCCCGATTTCATCGGGGCTCGCAATGACATTTGCGGCGAACTTCGGATACAGGACACTAGCCCGGTGGTTGAATGGTGCCCACCGCGGACTGTGCCACCTCCAACAGCAGATTAGGCAGCACGCCCAGGAGCAGCACGCCCAGCACGGGGACAGCAAGGGCTGCCACCATCGGCGCCGACGCGCGCACCGGCTCGTCCGACTCCGCCGGAAGCAGGTACATGGACCGGACCACCCGCAGGTAGTAGTAGGCGGAGACCACGCTGTTCACCACCCCGGCCAGGGCCAGCCAGGCCATCCCGTTCTGCACCGCGGCGTTGAATAGGTACAGCTTCCCCATGAACCCTGCCGTGGGAGGAATCCCAATGAGCGAGACCATGGCCAGCGCCAGCGCCGCCGCCAGCCACGGGGCCCGCCGGGCCATCCCTGCGAAGGCGGAAATCTGGTCGCTGCCCACCTGGTTGGTGATGACAATGATGGCGAAGAAGGCCGCCAGGTTGCTGGCCGCGTACGCGCCCAGATAGAACAGCACCCCGCTGGGGCCCAGGAGGGCCTCCCCCGCACCTCCCCCGCCTGCCACCACCGCCAGGCCCACCAGCAGGTAGCCCGCATGGGCCACCGTGGAGTACGCCAGCAGCCGCTTGATATTGCCCTGGAGCATGGCCATCAGGTTCCCCGCCGTCATGGAAGCCACGCTCAGCACCGCGAACAGCCCACCCCAGTCCGCCCGCAGCTCCTCCCCCTGGAGCGCCACGTAGAACACCCGGAGCAGCACCGCGAAACCCGCGGCCTTGCTCCCCACGGATAGGTACGCGGTGACGGGCGTTGGAGCCCCCTCGTACACGTCCGGGACCCACATCTGGAACGGCACCGACGCCACCTTGAACCCGAACCCCGCCACCATCAGCGCCACCCCCACCAGCACCACCGGGCCCTGGAAGAGAGGGCCACCTCCCGCCGTCACCCTGGCCACCTCCTGGGCTATCTCCTCCAGGCGAGTGCTCCCCGTCACACCGTAGACCAGCACCATGCCGTACAGCAGGATGGCCGAGCTCAGGGCGCTCAGCAGCAGGAACTTGAGCCCCGCCTCGCTGGACCGGCCATCCCGTAGGAACGCCGCCAGCACCGCCAGCGGCAACGACGTCAGCTCCAGGCTGATGTAGATGGAGACCAGCTCCGTCGTGGATGCCAGAAGCATCATCCCCGTGGCGGAGAACAGCACCAGCGCGTAGAACTCCCCGGGCGACCTCAGGAACCTGCCGACGTAGTCCACCGACGCTGGGATGAGCAGCCCGACGATGCCCAGCACCAAGAACTTGAAGAACAGCGAGAACTCGTCCACCACCAGGGTGCCGGACAGGGCGGTGACGGCGCCACTCGCCTCGCCCCCAACCTCGCCCCACAGCAGCACGCTCAGGGCCGCCGGCACCAGCAGGCCTACCCCCGCGAGGGTTGCCAGCACCCGCGTCCTCGGCACCACCAGATCCACCAGCACCACCAGGCTGGCCAGGGCCGCCATGGCCATCTCCGGCGACAGAAGGTAGAGGTCTCGCAGGGTCATACCATCCGCCTCATGGCCCGAAGCGCAGGACTACCTGCTCAGCGCCCGCGTTGAACACGTCCGCTAGAGGTGCGGGGTAGACGCCTACCAGCACGATCACCAGGAGCAGGGCGACCATGGGCACCGCCTCCACCAGGCTCGCATCCTTCACGTGGGCGAACCGCTCCAGGGCAGGGCCAAAGAGCACCCGCTGGATCGCCCAGAGCATGTACCCTGCCGTCAGCACGATCCCCACCACCGCCAGGATCGTCGGCCAGCCCCACACCGGAAACGTACCCAGGAACACCATCACCTCGGCCACGAACCCCGCCAGGCTTGGCAGTCCCAGCGATGCCAGCCCTGCCACCAGGAACACCGTCGCCGTGAAGGGCATCCGCGACGCCAGGCCACCCAGATGTGGGATATGGCGGGTATGCGCCTTGTCGTACACCTGCCCCACCAGCAGGAACAGCAGGCCCGTGATCGTCCCGTGGGCAAACATCTGCATGGCCGCGCCGTTCAGGCCCAAGGCGTTTGCCCCGCCCGCCGCTGCACCGAGCGAGCTGATCCCCAGCACCACGTACCCCATGTGGCTCACGCTGCTGTACGCGATCATCCGCTTCAGGTCCGTCTGCCGGACGGTGACCACCGCCCCGTACAGAACGCTCACCACCGCCAGGACCGCCAGCGCCCCCGCATACTGCGCCGTCACCTCCGGGAACATCGTCGCCAGCACCCGGATCATCCCGTAGCCACCCATCTTGATGAGCACCCCGGCCAGCATCACGCTCACCGCCGTGGGAGCGTCCGTATGCGCGTCCGGCAGCCACGTGTGGAGCGGCCAGACGGGCAGCTTGATGGCGAAGGCCAGGAAGAAGAGCGCGTACACGAGCTGGGCCGGCAGCTTCAAGTTCGTCAGGTCCCTCTGCCCCAGGTCCACCATGTCCAGCGTGCCCGTGGAGAAATACACCGCCAGCAGCGCCACCAGCATGAACGCCGAGCCAAGGATGGTGAAAATCAGGAACTTCATCGCGGAGTACTCTTTGCGCCCCGTGCCCCAGACGGAGATCAGAAAGTACATGGGCATCAGCTCCATCTCCCAGAACAGGAAGAAGAGCAAGAAGTCCAGGGCCGTGAACACCCCCATCACCGCCGTCTGGAGCAAGAGGAGCCAGACAAAGTACTCGCGCACCCGCGTCTGGATGTTCCAGGAGCCGAAGGCCGCGCACATGCCCAGCAGCCCCGTCAACAGCACCAGCGGCGCGCTCAGCCCGTCTACCCCCAGGTAGTAGTGCGCGTTCAGGAGCGGGATCCAGCCGTAAGGCACCGCCAACTGGAACCCGCCCGGCTCCCGCGCGTACAGCAGGAACACCCAGGTGGCCAGTGCCAGGTCCGCCACCGTCACGCCCGCCGCGAACCGTCGCACCCGTCCGGCATCCCGGACGAAGAGGGCGATGCCCAACGCACCCGCCGTCGGCAGGAACACCACCAGCGTCAGCAGCCACTTCTCTTCGGACATCAGCGCAGCAACAGATACGCACCCACGATGGCCAGGACCCCGAAGGAGATGACCACCCCATACACCTGCACCTGGCCGTTTTGCAGGGGCAACAGGCTCCTGCCCAGGTTCCGACCCAGCCACCCAATGCCGTCCACCGTGCGGTCCACCACCTCCCGGTCCACCCAATCGGTGAACCGGGCCATGCCGCGATAGAACAGGCGGCCCACCGTTATCCCCTCGTAGAGTTCGTCCAGGTAATACCGGCGGGACAGGAGCCGACCCAAGGGCGCTAGCCCGCGACCCATGGGCGCCAGCCACCTCGCCCTGGCCTGGTACAGCAGCGCGGCCACCGCGATGCCTGTCAGCGCAGCCACCTGGGAGGCGATGGCGAGAGCGACGTCCGGCTCCGCCACCTCGCCACCCAGGGACGCCATGAACTCGTTCAGCCAGTGGGCCCCCACAGGGCCGAGCGCGGACAGCGGGTTCGCCACATAGCCAGCGGCCACCGCGGGCACCGCCAGGGCAACCATGGGCAGCACCATCACCGCCGGCGACTCGTGTGGGCCCCCGCCATGCCCCCCCGCCCCGTGGCTCGCCTCTGCCTGGCTGCCCCGCGAGGCGCCGTGGAAAGCCATGAAGAACACTCGAAAGATATAGAATGCCGTCAGCGCAACGGTGACCATCACCATCCAGAACACCCATGGCGCCACGGGCTCTCCGCTACTCCAGGCTGCCCCCAGGATCACGTCCTTGCTCCAGAACCCCGCCAGCGGGAAGACGCCCGCCAGGCTGAGGGCCGCCACCAGGAAGGTCCCGTACGTCCAGGGCATCCTCCGCCGGAGCCCTCCCATGGAGCGCAGGTCGAAGGTCCCCGTGGCGTGGTTCACGCTCCCCGCCCCCAGGAACAGCAGTGCCTTGAAAAAGGCGTGCATCCCCAGATGAAAGATCGCCAGCCTCGGCGCCCCTATGCCCAGGGCCAGCATCATGTACCCGAGTTGGCTGACCGTCGAATACGCCATCACTCGCTTGATGTCGTCCATCACCAGGCCCATGGTCGCCGCGAACAGGGCCGTGAACCCACCCACCAGGGCCACCACCACAAGAGCGTCTTGGGACGCCTCGAACACCGGGTACAGGCGCGCTACCAGGAACACCCCCGCCGCCACCATGGTGGCCGCGTGGATGAGGGCGCTCACCGGCGTGGGTCCCTCCATGGCGTCGGGGAGCCAAGTGTGCAGCGGGAACTGGGCCGATTTCCCCGCGGCGCCCGCGAAGATACCCAGGGCCAGCCAGGTGATCGCCAGCCCTCCTACCGCGCCCGCCTTCGCCAGGGCCGCCACCTCATGGATGTCGGGAATCTCCAGGGGGTTCAGGCCCCGCTCCAGGAAGACGGCCCGCTGAGAGAACAGGTAGAGAATGGCCAGAAGGAACCCCACGTCGCCCAACCGGGTCACGAGGAAAGCCTTCTTGGCCGCCGCTGCCGCCGCTGGCCGGTCTCCCCAGAAGCCGATCAGCAGGTACGAGCACAGCCCCACCAGCTCCCAGAACACGTACAGTTGCAGGATGCTTCGGGCCAGCACGATGCCCACCATGGACGCCGTGAACAGCGACATGAAGGCAAAGTACCGCGCGTACCCCGGGTCCCCTCGCATGTACCCCTGGGAGTACACCTGGACCATCAGGCTCACGCCCGTGACCACCACCAGCATCACCGCCGTCAGCGGGTCCAGCAGCACCCCCACCCGGAACTCCAGCTCCCCCAGCGTGAGCCAGCGATGGGGAGCAAAGCCCACCGGCCCACCCTGGCGCAGCGTCGAGGCCGCCGCCCACAGCGACAGCGCCAGGGCGGCACCCACCGCCAGCACGGTCACGTAGCCCGCCAGGCGCGCGTAGCGGCGGTTCAGGAAGGGCCGGACAACAAGAGCGATGAAAAGGAACGATGCCAGCGGCGAGAACAAGATGGCCCAGGCTGCCGCCTCAGGGATCGTCGCCCCCATCACAGCTTCCGAAGGATCTCGTCGGCCACGTGTTCTCTCCCTCGGGGCACCAGGATGCGGAACGGGACCTCCTCGCCCCAGTCCTCAATGGCCCCCTCCGGCAGGAGCTTGGTGGGCAGCCCCTCCCCCTCCAGGATGTCCTTCCACATCTCGGCCACCACCAGGTTCGGGGCCTTCATGTACTCCACCCACATGGCCGCCTACCGTTTCATCAAGTTCACCCGGGTCACGTCCACCGTCTCCCTGCTCCGGTAGATGGCGATCACCAGGGCAAGCCCCAGGGCCACCTCCGCCGCGGCGATGGTGATGATGAACACGGCGAAGACCTGGCCCGTCAGCACCAGAGAGGCAACCCCCTCCACATCGGCGGCGTTGGCCCTCAGGGCAAAGGGCACCACGTACCGGGACATGGCCAGCGCCGCGATGTTCACCGCACCGAACATGATCTCGATGGCCATGAGCACCGCCACCGCGTGCCTCTTGGTCAACGCCCCGTACAGCCCGATGGTGAACAGCACCGCCGACAGGACAAGCCACCGTTCCAGCGTCACGCCTACCGCTCCCTCACCAGGAAGAGCGCCCCTATGATGGCGGCCAGGAGCACCACCGAAGCCACTTCAAAGGGGAGCACCCACGGCTGGAGCAGCAGGTCTGCCAGCCTCTCCGGCGTCGCCACGAACGCCTCCTCCACCGCCTGTGGCAGCCTCCTCGGCAGGAGCTGCCACTTCGCCCCCGCCAGCACCGACCCCAGGGCCGCCAGCAGCAGCCCGCACCCCACCAGCGCCGGCAGCCGCAGCCTGTTGGAGGGGTTCCCCCCCTCCACCTCCCGGGTCAACAGCACAGCGAAAACGATGAGAATAGAGATGGCGCCAGCGTAGATCAGCACCTGCACCGCCGCCAGGAACTCAGCGTTGAGAAGGACGAACAGCCCCGCCACCGCAAGAAAATGCACCACCAGCACCAGCGCCGCCCGGAAGATGTCCTGGAGTTGGACCACCATCACCGCTGCCACCACGCTCGCCACCGCCATGGCCCAGAACAGCAGGTCCTGGAACATCAACCGGCCTCTTCCCGGCGCGCGTCGGGCGGCCCCGCCTCGCTTCCGCTCCCGGGCCGCTGCGGCAGGTGATACCTCCAGCCCTCCCGGCCCGCCAGCTCCCACGGGAGGGGCGGGTCCCGGAAGGGGCTGTACCCCCGGCTCTCCAGTTGCGGCCTGAACCACGTGCTCGGACGCTTCTCCGCCTCCTTCAACCGGTCCACCGTCAGGACGAGCTTGCCCCGCTCGTACTGGGCCTCTTCGAACCCGCTGCCCATGAACAGCGCGTCGTAGGGGCAGGCCTCCACGCACAGCCCGCAGAACATGCACCGGCCCAAGTCTATGTCAAAGACGTCCACCGCATAGGAGTCCCCCTCGGGAAGGTCCGCTCCACCGGGGTGCGTGACGATGCGGATGATCCCCAGAGGGCAGTACTTGGCACAACTGGCGCAGCCCGTGCAACGTTCCACGTACCACACGAACTCCTGGCCACGGAAGCGCGGGTGCTGGGGCAGCCTCTCCTCCGGGTACCGCACCGTGAACGGCCTCCGCACCAGGTTCTTCATCGTCACCAGCATCCCGTTGAGGATGCCCAGCCCGTACACGCTACACCCCCTCCTCCGCCGTCGCCGCCGCGCGGGCCCTCGCCGCTCGCCTTGGCGCCGGCCTCCGGACCAAGTGAGAGAACAGCACGACGCCCACCATGCCCACCAGCAGGTTGATGCCTCCCATGGCCCATACCTGTTGAGGGGTCATCGTCTCCCAGTCCCAGGCCAGGGCCTCGGCAGCGGTCACGAAGACGTTCACCAGGCTCAGGGGCAGCAGGAACTTCCAGGCGAAGCCCATCACCTGGTCAATCCTCAGACGGGGAAGGGTCGCCCGGATCCAGATGAAGAGGAACGCCAGGCCGAACACCTTGATGAGAAACCACAGGTGGGAAGGCAGAAGCGGCCCCTCCCAGCCCTTCAGGAACAGCGTCGCCATCACCCCAGACGTGGTCAGCACCGCCGCGAACTCCGCCAGGAACAGCATCCCGAACTTCATGCCGCTGTACTCGATGTGGTAGCCCGCCACGATCTCCGACTCCGCCTCCAGCAGGTCAAAGGGCGTCCGGTTCAGCTCGGCGGAGCTGCCCGCCAGGAAGATGAAGAAGGCCAGGGGTTGCACCACGACGAAGGGCACCCGCTGGGCCTCCACGATCTCCACCAGCGACAGGGAGCGGGCCAGCAGCAGCACCCCCACGATGGAAAGGACCACAGGGATCTCGTAGCTGATGAGCTGCGCCACCGCCCGCATGGCGCCGAACATGGCGTACCGGTTGCCCGATGCGAACCCCGCCATGAACACCGCCAGCGTCGTCACCGTCGTCACGGCCACCACGTACAGGACGCCTACGTTCAGGTCCGCCAGGAAGGAGCCCCTCCCGAACGGCAGCACCGCCAGGACCAGCAGCACGGGCACGAACATCACGATGGGCGCGAGGTTGAACACCCAACGGTCCGCCCCGGTTGGAGCTACGTCTTCCTTGGTGAGCAGCTTGATGGCATCCGCCACCGGCTGGAGCAGCCCGAACCGTCCCACCCGGTTGGGGCCCAGGCGGGCCTGGAAGCGCGCCATCACCCGCCTCTCCATATACGTGTACAGCATGACCAGCACCAGGAACGCGTTCACCAGCAGCAGGACAAGAGCCAGCCCTGCCGCGCCGTAGGCCAGCCACTCCCACCCCAGGGGAAGCAGCCCGTCCCTCGCCAGCGCCTCCCCCTCTGGCGTGCAGAAGCCCCGGTTTCCCTCGTTGGCCCCCAGCCAGCAGTAGAGGCCCCGGAACAGCGCGTTCTCCTCCAGAAGGAAAGGCCTCAACGGTCAACCTCGCCCATGTTCACGTCAATGCTGCCAAAGGTCACGATCATGTCCGCCAGCTTCCAACCTACCAGCAGGTCCCGCAGGACCGTCAGGTTGATGAACGAAGGCGACCGGACCTTGCACCGGTACGGCGCAATGCCGCCGTCGCTCACCAGATAGAACCCCAGCTCTCCCTTGGGCGACTCCACCCTCCCGTACGCCTCTCCCGGCGGCGGTCGGTAGAGCTGCGGCACCTCGGCCCTCACCGGCCCCGAGGGGACCTGCGCCAGACACTGCTCCAGAATGCGCACGCTCTGCCGCATCTCCAGGATCCGGACCTTGTACCGGTCGTAGTTGTCCCCGTGCTCGCCCACGGGCACCTCGAACTCCAACCGGTCGTACACCTCGTAGGGGTCCACCTTCCTCAAATCCCACGCAAAGCCCGTGGACCGGAGCACGGGACCGGTGACCGAGCAGTTCAGGGCCTCCCCTGTGCCCAGCACTCCAACCCCCCTGGTGCGCGCTAGCAGGATCTCGTTCTCGCTCAAGAGCTGCTCGTACTCGTCAATGTAGTGGGGCATCTCCGCCACGAACCGCTTCAGGGCTGGCCAGAACTCCTCGGGAGCGTCCTGGAACACACCCCCCACCCGCAGGTAGGTCATAGTGATCCTTGCGCCGCACAGCATCTCGAAAAGGTCCAACACCTTCTCTCGCTCCCGGAAACAGTACATGAGGGGCGTAGCGAAGGCGCCGAGGTCATTGAGAAGAAACCCCGTGGCCATCAAGTGGCTGGCGACCCTCTGGAGTTCCGCGGCGATGACCCGCAGGTATCTCCCCCGCTCCGGCGTCTGGATGTCCCCCAGTTGCTCGCAGGCCAGCACATACGCCTGGTTGCTGGTCATGGAGGCGACGTAGTCCAGCCGGTCGGTAAGGGTGATTACCTGCGTGTACGTGCGTTCCTCGGCCAGCTTCTCGGAGCCCCGGTGCAGGTAGCCGAAGACCGGCTCCACGTCCAACACCACCTCCCCGTCGAACGTGACCCGCATGCGGAACACCCCGTGCGTGCTGGGGTGCTGCGGGCCGATGTTGACGGTAACCGGTTCAGTGCGGAGCGGCATACACCCCTCTCACCGCGGCGGCTCCAGGTAGTCCTTGCGCAGGGGGTGGCCCGGGAACCCCTCCCACAGCATGATGCGCTTCAGGTTGGCATGTCCTGTAAAGGCCACGCCCATGAGGTCCCAGACCTCCCGCTCCTGAAAGTCGGCCCCCTGCCACACGCTGGTCACCGAGGGAAGGGACGGCAGCTCCCTCCCGTACACCCTGGCCTTCAAGACCGCCTTGTGGTTGTGCACCGTGGACGTGAGGTGGTAGACGATCTCGAAATGCTCGACGTAGTCCACCGCCGTAATGGAGTTCAGCAGGTCGAAGGCCAGCGGCGGCGTCTCTTTCAAGAACCGGGCCACATCCAGCACCGCCTCGGGCCTGATCCAGAGGGAGCCCCCCTCCCAGCGCTCCACCCCTTGGGGAAAAGCCGCCTGGATATGCGGCCCCAGCTCCTCGCCCCTCATCGCCCTGGTCATTCACACCCCCGCAGGCTGGCGGGTCAGGCGGTACCTCTTGATCTTTTCGTGCAGTTGCATGATCCCGTAGAGGAGCGCATCGGGCCGAGGGGGACACCCCGGCACGTAGACGTCCACCGGCACGATGTGGTTCACCCCCGGCACCACGCTGTAGGACTGATAGTAGGGCCCCCCGCTCGTGGCGCACACCCCCATGGAGATCACCCACTTGGGCTCCGCCATCTGGGCGTAGATCCGCTTGATGGCCGTCGCCATTTTCCACGTCACCGTGCCCGCCACGATCATCAGGTCCGCCTGCCGGGGCGATGCCCGGAACGCCTCCATCCCGAAGCGCGCGATGTCGAACCGAGACATGGCGCTGGCGATCATCTCGAAGGCGCAGCACGCCAGCCCGAACGTCACCGGCCAGACTGCCGACCGCCTGCCCCAGTTCAGCAGCGCGTCCACCGAGGTGACCACCACACCCCTTTGCAGGTCCGCCGGCACCTCCAGGACAGGGTCGGGGTACGGCTCCAGGGCCGTGTCCTTCAGCCGCTGGACCTCCCCCCCCTCGGCCCGGTCCAGCTCCCACGTCGTCGCAAACAGGGGCTCGCGGCGTCCTTCCCTAGTCCCCTCCACCATGGCTCACCCCTCCCATTCCAGCGCGCGCTTCCGCCAGGCGTACACCAGGCCCACCACCAGGACCAGCACGAACGCCAGCATCTCCAGGAAGGCGAACAGGCCCAACTGGTGGAACCGGACCGCCCAGGGGTAGAGAAAGACCGTCTCCACGTCGAAGATCACGAACAGCAGGGCATACGGATAGTACCGGAAGTTGAACTGCGTCCAACGCGCCCCTCCAATGGGCGCCATCCCGCACTCGTACAGGCTGCTCTTCACCGGGTCCGGCTTGCGGGGACGCACCCGGACAAGGGAGAACAGCCACGAGAGCACCAGCATCCCAACGGGGACAGAGACAGCGACGCCGCTGAAGAGGGCGATTAAGCCGTACTGCCGGAAGTAGTCTTCGAGCATCCGGAGCCAGCGCCTGCCTAATGCGCTAGTGTATCACGGCCCTTTTTGCCGCCGCAAGTGAAAACCGCCACAAACAGGGCCTTTCAGTTATCCATAAGAGCAGTCCCTGGCTCCTGTACCCCCATCCTAACCTTCCCCCGCGAGCGGAGGAAGGGATTTCTCTCCCCCGTTGCACGGGGGAGAGTCAGAGAGGGGGTGAAGCCGACAATTGAAAGGCCCTGCGCCACAAACCTCGCCTTGACTTCCCCCAGCCAAGGTGTGAAACTGCCAGCATCCCCTCTCGCGGCCGGCGGGCCGGGGGCAAGCCGCCTACCTTGCTCTACCAGGAGGGACCATCCACCTTGCGAGAAGTCCTTCGCGTGGAAGACCTGACCTCCTCCTTCCTGGCGCCTCAAGGGGTCGTCAAAGCGGTGAACGGCGTCAGCTTCTCCCTTCGAGAAAACCAGGTCCTCGCCCTCGTCGGCGAGAGCGGCTCGGGCAAGACCGCCACCGCCCTCTCCATCCTCGGCATCCTCCCCTACCCGGGCAAAGTCCTGGGTGGCCGCGTCTTTCTCCGGGGAAAGGACCTCTTCGCCATGAGCGACGAGAAGCTTCGCCGGGTCCGGGGCAAGGAGGTGGGCATCATCTTCCAGGACCCCCAGGCCTCCCTGAACCCCACCCTCACCGTGGGGACCCAGGTGGAGGAGGTCCTCCAGGCCCACCTGGCCATATCCCGGCGCGACGCCCAGGAGCGGGCCACCGAGATGCTCGCCCAGATGGAGCTCCCCGACCCCCGTCGCCTCCTGGGCATGTACCCTTTCCAGCTCAGCGGCGGCATGTGCCAGCGCGTCATGCTCGCCATTGCCCTTGCCCTGCGCCCCAATCTCCTCATCGCCGACGAGCCCACCTCCAACCTGGACGTCACCCTTCAGGCGGGCATCCTGAACCACCTCAAGCGCTTGAAACAGGAGTACGGCACCGCCATCCTCCTCATCACCCACGACATGGGAGTGGTGGCCCAGATGGCCGACCAGGTCGCCGTCATGTACGCCGGCAGCATCGTTGAGTACGCCGACACCCGCTCCCTCTTCCGCCACCCATCCCACCCGTACACCTGGGGCCTCTTTCAGGCCCTCCCTCGCCTCGACAACACCGACCGGCGCCTGCGACCCATGCGGGGCACCCCTCCCGACCTGATGAACCTACCCAAGGAGTGCCCCTTCATCCCCCGCTGTCTCAAGGCCACCAATGTCTGCCGCCTCAGTCCCAGCCCCACCCTCCGCACCATCGAGCCCGGCCATGCCGTCGCCTGCTTCAACGAGGTCCGCTACCACTGGGACCAGGAGCCCGTGGTCCGCCGCTCCTGACCCCCTGGGAGAGCTCGGCTATCAGCATCTCCAGGCCCAGCCCCTCCTCCAGCTCGCCCCGCTTGATCGCCAGGTCCACGTCCAGCACTGACCGGTACATGGCCCGGACCTGCTGCGCCCCGTGGCGGCGCGCCTGTTCCACCGTCCGCCGGACCGCGAACTCGGCCCCCAGGCCCAAGCGGTGTCCCAAATCCGCAGGGGGAAGGTCTTGGGACAGCAGCTCCTGGGCCAGGAGAATGAGCCGAAGCTGCCGCGCCAGCATGGTGAGCACGTGGGAAACCTGCGCCCCTTCCCGCCGCAACAGGCCCACTCCCCGGAGCGCCGTTGGGGCGTGCCCCTCCAGCACCGCGTCCACCACGGCGAAGACCTGGACCTCCCTGCTCCGTGCTACCGTGGCAGCCACCGCCTTCTCGTCTATGGTGCCATCGCCAGCAAAGAGGGACAGCTTCTCCAGCTCGTTGCTCAGGACCCAGAGGTCGCCGCCTACCAGGTCGCCAAGCTGCCGCACAGCCCCCTCCGTGATCCTGCTCCCCGCCGCCGCCGCCCGCTTCCGGATCCACTGGGCCAGCCGTTCGCCCGCCAGAGGCCGAAACTCCCGCGCCTCCAGCCACGGCCCCGCCACGCGGAGCAGCGGGTTGAGACGCTTTACCCCTCTCTCCACGAAGACCAGGAGCGTGGTGTCGGGCACCTGCTCCAGGACTGCGGGCAGGCCCTCCCATGGTCCCAGCGGCTGCGGCGAGGCCCTCGGCGCACGGCCCAGGCGCCGAGAGCCCCCCCGGTCCTCAAAGCGACCGAACAGCCCCTCCACCACCACCAGCCGGCAACTCGCCAGAAAAGGGGCCATCGCGCACCGCTCTTTCAACTCCTGGGGCGTCAGAAGAGCGCCTGCCAGGGCCGTGGTGTTCGCTTCCCACACCTCGGCGACGCCTATCCCCTGACGCAGCTCGCCCAGGAACTGCCTCAAGGAGAAGTCGTCCTCTCCGACCAGCAGGTATGGCTTCACTGGCGCCGTTCCCCTCCCCCTGCCAGGGCCGGCCTTCGCTCCTGCCCGGCGCTGCCAAGTATATAATGGGCCTGCATGAAGGCCACACCTGTCCTCAGAGGCACACCCCAGGCGTCATGAGCGCCACCGCCGAAGCCCTCCTCGGCCACTACCAGCTCCTGGACCGGCTCGGCTCCACGGGCCTCGCCACCGTCTACCGTGCGCGGGACGTCCGTTCCGGGTCCGTGGTGGCGGTCAAGGTCCTGCGCCCCTATTTTGCCCAGGAAGCAGGCCGGTCGCAACGTTTCCTTCAGGAGATGGAGCGCGTCCAGAAGCTCCGGCACCCCAGCATCGTGCCACTCTACGCCGTCCAACAGGCCCAGGGACAACTCTTCATCGCCACGGGCTACGTCTCCTGGCCCTCCCTGTCATCGGCGGAAAGAGGCTCGTTCCCCCCGGCGCAGCTCCCCGTGCTCCTTCGACAGGTGGCCGCCGCCCTCGACTATGCCCACGGTCAGGGCGTGGTCCATCGCGACCTCCGCCCGAGCAACGTGTTTTTCCATCGAGAGAGCGGCCAGGCCGTCGTCTCTGACTTCGGCATGGCTACCCTGGCCGAGGAGGCCCATCCCCTCATCCGGAGCACCGTCAACACGCCCCTCCCTGGGTTCCCTTCTCCCCAGCACCTCCTGGGGCAGCCTCCAGCGCCGTCCGACGACATTTACGGCCTCGGCGCCCTGGTCTATGTCCTCGCCACGGGCGAGGTGCCCTTCGGAGCTATCAGCTCCGCCACCACCCTCTCGCGCCAGCTTGCTGGCCAGCCTATCCCTCCCTCCCAAAGGAACCCTTCGTTGCCCCCCCGGCTGGACGCCGCGGTCCTCAAGGCCCTGGCGCGGCACCCCCAGCAGCGGTACGCTACGGCGAGCGAGCTGGCCGAGGCCGTGGCCCGAGCCCTGGAGGAGCCCGTCTCGCCTCACCAGCCGTTGCCCTCGCCTGCTCTCCTGGCCCAGGCTGCCAGAGCGCCATTGCCAGCCCCAGCCCCTCCCGCCGATGCCCGGGTCCTTTGCCCATCCTGCGGCATGGGCAACCCCGCCTCCGCGGCGCGCTGCTCCACCTGCTGGGGCTCCCTGGCGGCGCAGCCCGTGGTCACCAGAGAGGAGGAGCGGCGCCGCGTCGGTGCCTACCTCGCCGCCCTGCGAGGCAAGAAACGCCTGCGTGTTGCCCTGCTCATCGGCACCGCCACCCTGCTCCTCGGTTACTGGGCCTACCGTGCCTTCGACCTCCGCCCAGCCTTGCCCGCGCCCGCCACCACCATCGCCTCCACCTCCGCTCCTGCCCAGTGGTCCATGCTCCACCGCGACCCCCAGAGGACCGGATTCATGCCGGAGGCCGACTTTGCCCCCAAGGGAACGACCCGTTGGCAGTTCCCCTCCGACGACCCCCTCCTCGCCTCCCCCGCCGTGGCCGGCGGCCGCGTCTTCTTGGCCACCAGCGACCGCAGGGTCGTCGCCCTGGACCAGCGGACCGGGGAGCTCCTCTGGACGCATCCCGTGAACGGCCCCGTCAACTCCTCTCCCGCCGTTGCGGGCGATCGGGTGTTCCTGGGCCTCCGCGATGGCAGCGTGCTGGCCCTCCGCGCCGCCACCGGCGAGCTGGACTGGCGCTTCGACGCCGGCAGCGGCGTCATCTCTTCTCCCGTCGTGGTGGACGGCGCCCTCTACGTCGGCTCCGGCGACCACAACGTCTACGCCCTGGACGCCGCCACCGGCGAGCGGCGCTGGTCCATAGGCACGGAGGGATGGGTCGTCTCCTCCCCCGCCATCAGCCAGGGGGTGCTGGTGGCCGCTTCCCAGACGGGCGTGGTCTACCTCATCAACCCCTCCAAGGGCGCCGTCCGGTTCCGCTCCGGCGCCGGCACCGGCGTCAGCGCCGGAGCGGCCATCGCGGGCGACCGGGCCTTCGTGGTCACGACCACGGGTAATGTCCTGGCCCTACGCCTGGACAAGCGCGAAGTCCCCCTGGAGAAGGCCTTCTGGACCGGCTGGTTCAACCTCTACGTCTGGGGCTCGGCCCCCCCGCCTCCTAATCCCCCCGGTCTGGTCTGGCTCCGCCACCTCCGGGAACTCGTGACTGCCGACATGGCCCTCGCCGACGGCAGGCTCTTCGTGGCCACTCGCGAGGGCACCCTCCACGCCCTGGACATCGCCACCGGGCGCCAGCTCTGGAAGTCCCCAGGTCTGGCCCCCCTCCATGCCGCCCCCATCGTGGCCGGCGGCACCGTCATCCAGGCCGCCTTCGATGGCACGGTCTACGGCTTCGACGCATCCACCGGTCTCCGGCTCTGGGCCATCTCCGTGGGGAAAGAGACCGTTGCCTCCCCCGTCCTGGCCGACGGTGTCCTCTACGTCCCCTCCGGCAACGGCACCCTGTACGCCGTGGAGTAGGTGCCCCCCATGGAGATCTGCATCGTTGGGCTGCCCTTGAGCGGCAAGACCACCCTCTTCTTCGCCCTCACCGGCGCCCACCCCAGCCGCGACGCCGCGCCTCTCGCCAGGGTCAACCTGGGCGTCGCCAAGGTGGCAGACCCCAGGCTCGCTGCCCTGGCGGCCATCGTCTCCCCCCAGCGCATCGTCCCCGCCGAGGTCCGGTTCGTGGACCTCCCGGGAGCACCTCCCACCCAGCCCACGGCCCACGGGATCGGCGGCGAGTCCCTCAATGCCCTCCAGAGAAGCGATGCCCTCCTGCTGGTGGTCCGCGCCTTCGACGACCCCACCGTCCCTCACGTTGACCAGAGCGTGGACCCCTATCGCGACACCGCTACCATGGAGTTGGAGCTCGCCTTCTCCGACCTCGCCATCCTGGAGCGCCGCGTCAAGCGCCTCCAGGCCGAGCTCAAGGCGGCCAAGCCCCAGGACCGGGACCGCATTCACCGAGAGTTCGCTCTCCTCGAGCGCCTCCGCGACGGCCTCCAGCGAGATGTTCCCGTGCGCGCCCAGGACCTCTCCCCCGAGGAGCGACACGCCCTCAGCGGTTACCAGCTCCTTACCGCCAAGCCCCTCCTCATCCTCTTCAACGTCGGCGAGGGCCAGCTTCCCGGACTCCCTGCCCTGGAGCAAGAGCTGGCGGCCCGGTTCGCTCGCCCAGGAGTCCGCGCCGCCGCCCTCTGTGCCCGGCTGGAGCACGAGCTTGGCCAGATGGAGCCCCAGGAGCAAGAGGAATTCCGCCACGCCCTCGGAGCCGGGGAACCGGGCGCGGCCAAGACCGTCCGCCTCTCCTACGACCTCCTGGGCCTCATCACCTTCTTCACCACCGCCTCGGCCGAGCTCAAGGCCTGGCCCATTCCCCAAGGAACCCCCGCCCTCAAGGCCGCAGGACGCATCCACTCCGACATGGAGCGCGGCTTCATCCGCGCCGAGGTCATCTCCCTCGACGACCTGGAGCGTTGTGGCGGCCTCGCCGAAGCCAGGCGCCGGGGGTTCCTCCGCTCCGAGGGCCGCGATTACCCCGTCCACGACGCCGACGTCATCACCTTCCTCTTCAACGTCTGATGGGCTGCCCCCGCCCTAGAAGTGGTTCGGAAATACGTCTCGGGGGAGTCCATCCCGACCCGTCGGGATGGCGGGGGTCTGGGGTCCGATGGCAGAGCCATCGAGACTCTCGACAAAGTCGGAGGTGTCCCCCACTGGGCATTGCCCAGACCCACGACTCGCTACCGTCGCCTGTCGCAGGTACGCTGCAACGCTGGTGCATGGGGGTGCAGGGGGTGAGGATTCCCGAATAGCTTCTAGGGAGGCTGGAAACAGGTGTCCTTGGCAATGGTCTTGGCCGAGGCGTCCCAGGGCTCCAGGGCACCGGTGGCCGTCTTCACCAGCCAGACCCCGTAGCTGTCCACCTTGTCCTGGGTCTCCGTGAACGTCTCGGTGGTGTCCCCCACTTTGCGCTCCACGGTCTTGCCCGCGATGGTCTCTTTCCTTCCCTCCACGACCCACTGCTGAGGGCCCGCCGTGTAGGCCGTGAAGTTGGAGAGGGCCGGCGGAGGGCTGAAGCAGTTGTACAGCGAGATCCATATGCGGATGGTCGCTTGCTGGGCGACGACGACCTGCGGGAGGGGTCCAGGAGCAGAGGAGGGATTCACGGGAGGGCGGCAGGTCTCGGCGGTGTGTTTCGCCAGGGCATCCAGGGGCGTAACCTGCCCCGTCTGGGTGTCCACGGCCCACAGCCCGTAGTACGACTCCTCAGAACGTCCCTCCACGACGAAACGCCCGGGACGGTCAGGGTAGGCAGTGAAGCTGGAGGCCTGAGGGAAGTGGTCGTAGCATCCGTAGACCTGGACCCAGAGGCGAAGGGTGGCCTCCTGCGCGGAGGCGATCTCCGCCTTGGGCGCAGGGGTAGCAACGGCCGTGGGAAGGGGAGCGGTGACGAGTTGGGGAGGGGTGAGGGAAGCCGCCAGGAAGACGGTGGGAGGCGAGCAGGTCACCCCCGGGGCAGCGATGCCCCTGGCGACCTGGTCCTGGGGAGCGACCTCACCGGTGGCGTCGCTTACCCCCCAGGTGCCAAAGGTGAGGCGTGGGTCCTGGGTAGAAGCCTCCACCGTCCATGCCTTGGTGACGGGGTCGTACCGCGTGGCCAGGGTCACCTGGATGTCCCCCGTTGCCCCGAGGGCCTTTGCGACCTGCTCGACGCAGCCACTCACCCGTGCCCAGACGATTCCCTCCGCATCGCGGCGGGAGGTGACGGGCGTGGGAGTGGGGGTGGGCAGGG
>JACQOS010000061.1 GCA_016202425.1 Chloroflexota bacterium | reverse complement strand
GCGCTGCCCCGCTCGTGGATCGAGGGGTACATGGGCGGCTCGGGACTGCTGGCATCGTTCTTTGCCACGATGCTGGGAAGCATCAGCTATTTCGCGACGATGACCGAGGCGCCGTTCGTTCATACCCTGATGGGCCTGGGCATGGGCAAGGGACCGGCGCTGGCCCTGCTGCTCACCGGGCCGGGCCTCAGTCTACCCAACTGGCTGGCCATCGGCCGGGTGTTTGGCGCCAAGAAGGCGGTGGTGTACGTCTCGACGATTATCGTTCTCGGGACGGTGTGCGGCTGGTTCGCCGGGACGTTCATATTGTCATAGCCCGGAAGAAGCAGTCGAACGGGGAGACACAATTCACGGAGGGAAGTCGAACGGAGGGAAGTCGAGATGATCAAGATCGAGGTTTTCGGGCCGGGCTGTGCCCGCTGCCAGGCCACCAAGGAGACGATTCGCAGGGCCCTGGAGGTCACCGGTGTGGAGGCAATGCTCACGCATATCAGCGACCCAAGGGAGATGGCCAAGAACCGGGTCTTCTTCACCCCGGCGGTCCGTATTGACGGCGAGATGAAATCCACGGGGCGCGTGCCGACAGCGGAAGAGGTTTGCAAGTGGCTGATCGAAAAAGCGGCTGCGTGAAGCCCAAGGGAGGCAGGTCATGACAGAGACATGCTACGGCAAAATGTTTCCGTCCCTGGATGATTTCGTGGTCAACCGGCCTGTGAAGGGGGCGGTCTTTGGCTACGAGATTGTGTCCCGTGGAATGGCCACCCAGGGCCATCAGGTCCGGGTGGACGATGGGCAGTGGCGGACGTGTGAGGGCTGCCCTGGGCGCAGGCCATGTTTCGAGTTCTCCCTCGGCAAGGCATTCATGGAACAGGCCCTGGCCGGGCGGTGAGTGCGACCGGGGCCTGATCAGTCAGCGGCGCTACCCAGGTGCCGGTCATGGTACAACACCTTCTCATCAACCTGGTGATCTTCGTCCTGTCCTTTCTCTCGGGGATGCTGGGCCTTGGCGTCGCCTTTGTGGCGATCCCGGCTCTGGGCCTGTTCGGCTTCGAGTTGAAGCACGTCATCATGCCCTGGGCCCTGTTGCTCAATGGCCTCACCGCCATCTCGGCGGCGGTCACCTTCCTCAGGAAGAAGATGGTGGACCTGAAGACGGGAATCCCTCTGGTAATCCTGACGACCCTGGCTGCGCCGCTGGGGGTCTATCTGTTGCGATTTGTGGAGACGACGACGATCTGGTGGATCTTCGTGGGGGTCCTGGTGTTCCTGGCAGTCCGGATGGCGACGAAGAAGGCGGTGAAGGACCAGAAGGATGTCACGGACATCCCCAGTCGGAGTCGGGTCATGGCTTGTGTCATCGGGATCGGGATCGGGGTCTTCGCAGGCTTCCTGGGTGTCGGCCCGGGGTTCCTACTCATGCCCACCCTAACGCTCTTGGGCTACACGGCCCGGATCGCTGCGGCGACCAACTCTCTGGCGGTGACCCTGCCATCGTTCTCTGCCTTTGCGGCGCACTGGTCCACGGCTCAGTTCGACTTGGCCCTTCTCGGAACGACGGCCGTTACCTCGACCATCGGGGCGCAGCTCGGGGCGGCGTTCATGGCCAGGCGGGTGAAGTCCAAGACGCTGGAGTTGGCGTTTGCAGTTCTCCTGATCCTGCTGGCGATTCAGCGGGTGTACCTGCTCTTGCGCTGAGACGGGCAGTGAAGGGACCAACCATGACGGCACTGTCGGGGAAAAAGAAGGCTCCCGAAGGTGGCATGGAGGCCGGCCCCTGCATCGGGTATGTTTAGATCGGCCGGAAAGCGCGAGTTCGCTGAGCTTGGCCTTCCCGCGCATGGAGAGTGGTTCCAGGATTCTGCTTCTCCGGGGCTGGGATGCGGTCGTCCCCTCTCTACCTGGTCTTGACGCTCCTGGGCTATCCCAGGGTCCGGAATTACGATGCCGCGATGATCGAATGGGGCAACCGGCCGGAGCTGCCCATCGAGAAGTAGCGAGAGAGAGGACGGGACCTGACGTGAGCGTGATGGGCTGGCTGGTAGATGGCCTGGAGTGGATGTACAACCGGGCGACGGGGCGGCGGCCGGACCTGGCACGGGAGGTGGCCAGCCGCCTGGGTCCCCGCCCGCCCGGCGATCTGCTGCTCGACCTGGGAGCCGGGGATGGTCGGATTGGGGGGGCCGTCGGAAAGGCCACCGGCGGGCGGGTGATCCTGTGCGACCCGGATGAGGCGAAGCTGCGACGTCGGCCTCCCGGGTCCTGGGCGGTCGTCGCTGTTGGCGCGGCGCTGCCCTTCAGGGACGGGACCTTTGGTGGCTCCTTCCTGGTGAATGTCCTGCACCATCTGGTGGAACCCGGCCCCGTCATGGACGAACTGGCCCGGGTCCTGCTTCCCGATGCCCTGCTGGTCGTGCTGGACTTCCGACCCACCAGTCCTCTCACCCGGCTGCTGTGCCGAATGCGCCCCATCGTCTGCGCCAGTTGCCGGTTCCGGGGACCGGAAGATCTCCGGAGGATCGCCGAGGTCTTCGGGATCGTGTGGGAATGCGGCGCCGTGGACGCTCACGAGTACGCCTGCGTATGTAGCCAGGCCAGTGGAAGACCTGACAAGCATGATCTTCCTGTTCGGTAGCGCTGTGGTTCTCCTGGCTTCGGCCATGCTCTCATGGTGACTCTGGTGCCGCCTTCGGCAGGGGGCGAGCCGGGTGGAGCTGCTTGCCATCTAGTTTGATCTTCACCCGACGATCCGGCGGCGGAATCAGGGCCGGATGACTCCGGCGTCTTCGACCCCGGAATCGCCTGCAGGCCTTGCAGCTTCCGAGTATATGTATAGATTACTCTATAG
>JACQOS010000064.1 GCA_016202425.1 Chloroflexota bacterium | reverse complement strand
TCCTTCAGCCGAAGGACTGGCAGGGGCTCTGCCCTTGCACCCGCATGAGCCATGATTTATTCAACGTACTTCAGAAACGTGACACTCGAGTGGTACAGATCAGGCCCTAGCCGCAGACTTTGATTGACGCACCGATCGCAAGAAGTCGAGGATTAGCTCTGCCAACTCCTCAGCCTTCGCCTCTACGGCCAAGCCGCCGGCGGGGTTCTCTACCGTGGCCAAGCGGCTGTTGGGTATGAGCTTTGTCAGCTTTGCCCCCTGGGGGCTCAGGTGGGCTTCAGCGGGAACGCGTATCTCAATGACCAGGGTCTTGGCCTGGATGTGGCGCATGCGGACACCCAGGTCCATGGCGAAGATAGCCCTGTATTTCTCAGCTTCGCCCCTGGCTTGGAGGGAGTCTATGATGCGTTCCTTCCGGCGTTGGAAAAGCTCTGGGGTGAGCTTCTCCTTGGAGAAGGTGGAGGTGTCCCACCAAGTGGCGGCGAGGCGGCTGAAATCCGCAGCCCACTGCTTGAGGAGGTGAGACCCATCGGGTGAGGGATCATACTCTTGAAGGCGGGGGAATACCATTGGCCCCATAACGGCGAGCAACTCCTTTGGGTCGGGGAAGATGCTGTGGGTGTGTCCACCCAGGATAAGTCCGTCTATCCGAGAGGGCCAGCTAGCGGCCATCTCTGTAGCGATCTTGTTGCCGGTATGAAAGCCGAAGACGTGAGCCTTTTCTATTCCCAGTGCGTCCATGAAATGGACAGCGCTCTGGGCCAGGTCATGCATTTCAACCTTGGGAGGCAATGGGTCAGAGTTTCCTGATCCCAAGGTGTCCAGTGCAAAGACCTTGTACGCTTTGCTGAGCAGGGGCATTAGCTTCCAATACTGGCGGGATGATCCCGTCTGGTGTAGGAGCAGCAAAGGCTCCCCCTCACCGTCCATGTAGTAATGGATTTGACCCTCGGGTGTGTCGGCGTAGCCGCGCTTCATGGAGTGTCTCCTTGTAGCTGGGCCTAGATTTGCGTACTGACCTTTGTGAGTTGCTTCTGCATCATACCACGCTGAAGGAGCGAGGATGAGTGAAGGCGGCCTTGCGCCAAAGCTCCTGAAAGGCCAGGGATTCATTCTAACTCAGTCTGCCTGAGAAGAAAGTACCGCTTCTGCAACGGCCTGCTAGTACTTCCTGTCGTAAATTCGCGTAAACAATGGCATAGTATCAAGCCCTGCTCATCCCTTCGCTGCGCTCAAGGGCAGGCTCTGAGCGCCGTCGAAGGACATGAGCGGGACTTTTCCTCCGCTCGTGTGGTTCGACAGGCTCACCACGAGCGGTTGATCATAGCGCCCTTTTCCGGCAGTAGGCACTAGGCCGCTACCCTGCGGACGCCCATCGCTTCTCGCAGGAACGCCTTGACGACGTCTACGGGCACGGCCATCCCCATGGCGGGGCCGGTCAGCAGGGTGTTGATGGCCACCATCCGGCCCTGGGCATCTATGAGCGGGCCACCGGAATGGCCGGGCCGAAGGCGCACGTTCACCACCACCCATGGCTGACGGGAGTGGGGCATCCCGGGGAGGTCAGAGCCCACACCAACAACTACTCCGGTGGTTATCGCTCCAGGGACGCCCCAGGGATGTCCAAGGGCCAGCACGAGCTGGCCGGGACGGAGGTCTCTGGATCTGCCTACTTCGATGGTCGGTAGGCCGGTGGCGTCGACCACGAGGGCTGCCAGGTCCCGATCGGGATCATGTGCCAGGATGCGGGCAGGGAGGGAGCCCCCGTTGGGGAAGGCCACGCGCAGGGGCCCGTCGGAGGCGACGTGGGCGCTGGTAACGATCAAGCCGGCGGGGTGCCACACCGTTCCCGCGCCGACTCCGCGACGGCCGTTGCGGACCTGGACCAGGCTGCGCTCCACTCTCTCCACGAGGGTAGCCAGCTCTGCGTTCAACTGATGGGCTGTGGTGGGCATAGGGGACCCCACACTAGGGGCGCTCGCCAATGGTGACCTTCACCTCCTGGAGCCGACCTCCGTGCAGGACTTGGACCGGCACGGTGGTCCCAACGCGGTCGCCGCTGAGCAGCGCTAGCAGGTCGTCGGGGTAGCGCACCGGCTCCCCTGCGAAGGTGACCAGGGTGTCACCCAGGACCAGGGCCGCCCGCTCGGCGGGGCTCCCCGGCTCGACGGATGTTACCAGCAGTCCGGTCTCCTGCCGGAATTGCTTGGCGATGGCGGCGGGCAGCCGCGCGGGCTGGACCGCCACGCCGAGATGCCCTCGCTTGACCTTCCCGTAGGCCAGGAGGGCCTCCACGACTCGGCGTATGGTGGGTGCCGGGATGGTGACGGTGGCGCCTCGAAGGAGCGCCGTGGTGTTGAGCCCGATAACCTGCCCGGTGGCAGCCACCAGCGGGCCGCCGGAGAAGCCGGGATACATGGCCACGTCCGGCTGAAGGTACCGATGGACCTGGCCACCAGCAGGCGTGCGCCAGCTTTCTCCCAGGGCGCTGACGATGCCGAGGGTCGCCAGGACCGACTTGCCTGGGCGTCCAAGGGCCAGGACGAGGTGGCCCACACGCACGCTCTCCGGCTCTGCCCAGGTAGGAGACGGGAGGGAGGCGCCCTGCACACGCAGGACCGCCAGGTCCGTCGCAGGGTCGCGTCCCACCAGTGTGGCGGGCACGGCATCGCCACCGGGCAGTCCTATCCGGATGTTGTCCTCGTGTTCGATGACGTGGTGTGCGGTGACGATGACGCCGTCGTGGGACCAGGCGAAGCCACTGGCCGGCAGCCGGCGCCTGGCCTCGACGCGCACCACGGCGTTGCCGGCTGTCGAGACGCTCTCTGCCAGCTCGTTGGAGAGATCGAGAAGGGTGTTTGCCACGTTGAAGCCTCCTGTGCTATGTCTGTGGGCCTGTACGTGCCCGTACTCTATGGTAGTGGCGGACCGGGAGACGGGGCACCGCCCATGCGGCTAGGGTGCGACCTGGAAAAAGGGTCAGGTCAGAGGGAGATGAGCCCGCGGCGCATGGCGCGGGTGACGGCCTCGGTGCGGCTCTGGGCACCCAGCTTCCCCAGGAGGGCGTTGACGTGGAACTTGACCGTGTGGTCGCTGATGCCCAGCCTCTGAGCGATGGCCTTGTTGGGAAGGCCTTCGGCCAAGAGCTGCAGGACCGCCATCTCCCTCGGGGTCAGCTCTCCTGCGGCGGATGGTGGTGCGCTGTCCTGGGTCGCCAGCAGCGTGCCCGCCAGACGCGGGTCCAGGGCCACCACGCCGTGGGCCACAGCCCTGGTAGCCGCTACCAGGCTGGTGCTGTCCACCTCTCTCAGAAGCAGCCCTCGGGCGCCGGCGGCCCATCCCAGAGGAGCCTGCGATTCATCGGCCAGCAAGGCCACGACGGGCGGCGCATTGTCGGGAAGGTCTCCCAGGTGCTCCAAGGCCTCGACGGGGTCCCACCCCAGGTCCCATACGAGGACGTCTGGATAGTATGCTTCCAGGTCCGTGGCCAGATCACCGCTGCCGTCCACCTGACCGACCACGGCGTACCCGGGCTGGTCCCTGAGAAGCGCTGCCAGCCCTGTACGGACCAGGGAGTCCGCTGCCACAACGAGGACTCGCAGGTCGTGAGCAGATGAGAGCATCATGGGGCTCGTAGCACCAGGTCTCGGCTGCCTTGGCTCGGCACGATGGAATCGCGGATGGCGGGCTGCCTGCGGGAGGGTCGGCAGCCATGGTGCAGCCTGGCTGCCCGGCCGAGACTTAAGCGTGGTCTTCGCTTCAGATCCATCCCCAGTAGCGGATCAACGCTATCGCCAGGAGAATCACCGGTGGAACCAGGAGCGACGCGAACAAGACGACGCCTATGTCAGCTCCCAGGGCCTGGGCCACCACACCGGTGATGGTGCTGGCAACCAGGTAAAAGACCGCGTTCTTGCCGAACACTCCCTAACTATACTCCCGTGGAGTGTCTTGCACACAAGCCGTGGAGAATGCCGGACCTGGTAGCGCATCAATCCAGACTATGGTGGACTTGTCTGAAAACCCTCACCCCCAGGCCCCCACTCCCGCCTCAGGCGGGAGAGGGGGAGAGGACGAATCTGGGGGACACCCCTTCGGCAGGCTCAGGGCAGGCCTCAGACCCCGGCGGGGGCTGTGCCCCCTGCACCCCCGTGGAGTTATTCTGCGAATTCCTAACTCAGGACACTAGCGCGTGGTCTGGTAAATAGCCGGCCGGTACCGCGGTGGGGGGATGGGCCTCCCGGCTTGGCGTGCTGCTTCTAACCAGGCGGCTTTTGCACGGCTAACCTCGGCCAGAGCCTCCTCGGGTGTAGCTCCAAAGGCGGAGCAAGAGTCCAAGTCTGGGATGTCTGCTATGTAGCCTCCATCCTCCTCGCTGTAAAAAATGTTTATGTGATAGTCCGTCACTCTTCTTCCTCCAGTTCCTCCAGCCTTAGATTATAGCGCTCGACCAAACGAAGCAAGTGCCGAATTTGATAGGGCTTGGCCTGTCCTCGAACCGACTGTAGATTAATCAGCTCAGCGATATCCTGGTGGGCGAAGATGTGATGGCTTCCTGAGATGCGGACCAGTCGAAACCCAAACCCCTGTACCAGGTCTACCAAGTCATTGAAGGAGACGTTGTTTAGAGCCCCTCGGGCTAGCCGGCTAAACAGTTGCCTGCGGTCCATTTTCTACAGGGTAGCCAAGCGCCGGACCGTTGCGAGATAGTGGCTGCCCGGCCTGGATTCGAACCAGGGTCAGGGGATCCAAAGTCCCCTGTGCTACCACTGCACCACCGGGCAATGAGCTTTCGCTGGGCGCTGTCTCGTGGCCGACTGTGGTGTCATCGTAGCTATTGGGCGGCGTTGCTGTCAACGGTGGCTGCTGGTTGCATCCTGCCCCTCGCCTCGCCCAGAAAGATGCTCGAAGGCTCCAGCGGAGGAACCAAGGAGGGGCCATGCTTCCGGCTGAGCCTGATCCCCTTGGCAGCCCCCTCCGTGCGTCGTGGGAGTGGGCACAGAACGTCGCTAGAGCAGGGTGGAGTTGCCGCCAGGTGTCTTAGAGGCCCAGCGCGGCGCGGCCGATGTCGTAGAGGTGCCGCACTTCCGAGGCAGTGAGGGCCCGTTTGACGAAGAAGGGCCCGATGTGTCCTCCGGCTATCTTGCCCTGAAAGGGGAAGAGAGCCGCGCTTCCGCCTTCGGCGTGAGCCAGCCCCAAGGGCCCGTTCAGGTTCTCCGATGCCCCGTATGCTGGGTCGTTCGAGCGCGTGACGCCACTTCCCACCGTACCGTCCACATAGACCTCCGCCCCGTTCGTGGCCCATCTTCCACCGCGCCCGTCGTACGTGAAGGCGATGAACACCCAGCGGCCCGAAGCGACTGGTCCGGCACGAATGGACGCCGCCACCGGAACACTGTTGTCGTAAAGCGCCAGATAAGGCCTGGCGACCGCGTCAATGAAGAGCTCCCATTCCAAGCTCCCGGGAGCCCTCTTCGAAAGGACGAACCGGGCAGGGGCGTTGGCGTCAACCTGGACCCACGCCCCTGTGGTGAACGGCGAGTCCGCGCTGCCGTTCCCCACAGACCAGTAGTCCGCATCAGGCGACTTGGCAAGCTCGTCCGTTCCCCCAAAGGCGATGACCGGCACACGGCCGATCATTGCAGGAGGCGTTGCGAAGGAGGAGGGCGCTTTGGCCCATGTGAACGTTGCCCGTTGGGCACCAAGAGTCGGGAACGTTGTCGCCTCAAAGCTGGGGGACAACGGGTCCATCAGGGGCAGAATGGTACCCGTTGGCCCAAGGATGTTCAACACCTCCTCGTAGGGTTGCAGGAACAGGCTGGTTTCCAGCCGAGAGACCCTTGCCTCGATATCGGACAGTTTCTCCTCCACCAAGCCGACGCGCCTCGCCGAGGGCACCTCGTACAGCACCTCATTGCTCTTGCATTGGCTGGCGAAATTGCCCTGGAAAGCGTTTCCCAGCAGGCGCACGTTGCCGCCTGGGTCGGCGCAGAGCTTGAAGGTGGGGCTTTCCGGTCCTCCTGTGGAGGCCCACAGAAGGGCGGCTCCTGCAGCAAGGCCGGCTACCAGCACGAAAGCGGTTGAAAGGAGAGCAAGAGCTTGCCGACGATGGATCGCTATTTTGGCTCCTCCGGCCAGTCGCCCTGGCAACTGGTATGTTCCCCCCTTTCCTCAATTATCCTACGTTGCCCCAGGAACGGTATCCTTCCAAAGGGTGATTCTTGGCACCGGTGGGGGCTAGAGCCCCTCCGGGCGAGCCAGGGATACGCTCCCCATGGTGCCTATTGGTGCCTCTTGACGCTGCTCCCCGCTCCAACTTCACTCCACCCATCCCGGCTGCTAGAGACGAACGCTTCGTCCGTGGTGGAGACGTCGTAGGGCTAGAGGTCTCCCTCCACGGCGGGGATGCGGAGCTGGGCCGCCAGGTCCATGACGGCCATGCGGGAGACACCCTAGAGGAGGGCCCGGTCGGTGGGGCTCTTCAGGACCCGCTGCGGACCAGGAAGAAGTTGGAGCCGATGCCCTATGCGATGTAGCCGCCGGGTGTCCATGAGGCTGGTCATGGACTCGCTCCTGGCGATGTGCTCGCCGTTGACTCAGACCCTTCCTGACGATGGGCGGCCACGCGATACACGGCCCGTCGCCGGGCTACCTGCGCTGGCGGGGAAGGTCACCCGGGGAGACTCCGGCGCCTTTCTTGGGCAGGCCCGAAGCCGCCGTCTTCTCCGCTTCCCGGAGCGCCGCTTCCAGGGCGCTCGCGATAGCCTCAAGCTCGGTGTCCTCGATGGTGAGAGGGGGGGCCAGGACGACGATGAGGGTGCCATGAAGGGTGTAGGGCGCGAGGAGGACACCGTGGCGTTTCCCCTCGGCGACAATGGCCTTGGCGATGCCCTCGCGCTCGGGGAGGGGCCAGACCTCTTTGGTCTCCTTGTCGCGGACCAGCTCGACGCCGAAGAGCATGCCGTGGGAGCGCACGTCGCCGACGAGAGGGGAACGCTCCTGGATGCGTTCCAGCTCTCTCACGAAGCGGGCGCTCTTCTCGGGGACAGTCGCCAGGAGCCCGGTCTCCTCGATGAACTCCAGAGTGGCCAGTCCAGCGGCGCAGGCGACGGGCATGCCGCCGAAGGTGAAGCCGTGCTGGAAGAGGCGGTCGCCCCCGCCGAAGAAGGCCCGGGCGATCTCCTCCTTGACGTGCGTGGCGGAGAGAGGGGCATGGCCAGAGGTGATGGCCTTGGCAAGGGTGATGATATCGGGGACGATGCCGTACTTGGCGGATTCGAACCAGGCGCCGGTCCTGCCGAAGCCGGTGACCACTTCGTCGGCGATGAGGAGGATGTCGTGCTCGTCGCAGATCTCGCGGATGCGTCGCATATAGTCGGGAGGCGGAGGAAGGACGCCGCCTCCAAAGACCGTCTGCTCGCCGAGGTAGCAGGCGATAGAGGAGGGGTCCTCGAACTCGATGGCCTGGCGCAGCTCGTCGGCGTAGCGGCCGGCGCACTGGGGGTGGTCGGCTGGGTACCTGCACCGGTAGCAGTAGGGGGTGGCGATGTGGGTGAAGCCCGGTGGCAGGGGCTCGTAGTCCTTGCGCCGCTGGACCACGCCGCCAGCGGCCAGCGTGGCCAGGCTCATGCCGTGATAGTTGCGGTAGCGGCCAATGACCTTGTACTTACCGGACTTGCCCTGGAGTTTGTAGTACTTCCGGGCGATCTTGATGGCCGTCTCGTTGGCATCGGTGCCGTTGCAGGCAAAGATGGTGTATTTGAGGGAGCCCGGGGAGAGGGAGGCGATCTTCTCGGCCAGTTGGACCTGGGGGACGCTGGCCGGCCACCCCGAGGGGTTCTGGGCGACGGCGGAGAGCTGTCTTACCATGGCCTCCAGGACGTGGGGGTGATTGAAGCCCAAGATGGCCGAGCCTGCGGAGCCCTGGGAGTCGATGTACCGCACGCCGTGGATGTCGGTGACGTAGGGGCCCTGGGCCGAGACGACGATGGAGCCAGGGGTGTCGAAGTAGGACGGGTCCTTGCCGAAGGTGCCCCAGAGGAACTGCTTTGCCGACTCGGTAAGCTTCTGGGCGTCCAGCTTTTCGTTCATGGTGGCCTCCCGGCGACTGGCGGCACGTTAGCCCTACGCCAACAGCAACATGGCGCGCCCCCGGAGCGTCCGGGCAAGGGCTGGCTTCGACGGCCTTCGCGGTGGGCACAAGCCTCCAGGACGGGGGCATGGCCCGATAGGCGCGATAGGGGGAGTGTAATTGGAGGGGAGGGCAGCGTCAAGGGCTGCGGCGAAGGAGTACGCTGTCTTGACAAATCTGGGTAGACTTGGCGATAATTGGCCACAGTCCCTTCGTGCTTGCGAAGTCCGTCGTTTGCATCCAACCAGGGAGGGAGGTGTGCGGTGCCATCGGAGCTACGGGTAGTCCACTACGTGAACCAGTTCTTTGCCGGAGTGGGTGGCGAAGAGAAGGCTGGGGTTGCGCCGGGCGTCCTGAGAGGCGCGGTGGGACCGGGCCGGGGCCTTGCTCAGCAGTTCAAGGGTCGGGCGAACATCGTGGCGACGCTCTACTGCGGCGATAACTACTTCCAGGAAAGCCCAGAGGTCGTCCGGGAGTTCGTCCTCGACCAGCTACGCTCTCTCGCGCCTGGGGTGCTGGTGGCGGGACCAGCCTTTGACGCAGGGAGGTATGGCCTGGCATGTGTTGACACCTGCCAGCTCGCGGCTACTGAGCTGGGTATCCCGTCGGTCATCGGTCTGGCGCCAAGCAACGCCGCGGTCGTTGCCTATCGGGGCTACAAGAACCTCAAGTCGTTTTGTGTGCCCACCGCGGAGTCGGCGGCGGGGATGTCCGATGCCCTGGCGAAGATGGCGCAGCTTGCCATCCGCGTAGGGTCTGGAGAGCCCGTGGGGCCTGCGGCTCAAGAGGGGTACATTCCCCGAGGCGTGCGCCTGCCGGCAAGAGCAGACCACACGGGAGTCGAGCGCGCTGTCTCGATGCTGCTGGCGAAGGCCGGAGGGACCCCCTTCGTGTCAGAAGTGCCCATAGAAACGCCGGACCTGGTGGCCGCGGCGCCTCCCGTCAAGGACCTCTCCAGGGCCAAGATCGCGGTGGTGACGACGAGCGGCCTCGTACCCGAAGGCAACCCGGATGGGTTCGTCTTCCATAACAATCTCAAGTGGGCCAAGTATAGCCTGGCGGACCTGCGCTCCATGCAGGAGGCGAAGTGGGAGGTCCGCCACAATGGGTACCATACCCGGTTCATGCTCGACAATGGCAACCTCGGAGTCCCCCTCGACGTCCTGAGGGAGATGGAGGACGCGGGCGTCTTCGAGGAGCTGCACGACCAGTACCTTGCCGCCAACAACTCTGCACCGTTCGCCCGGCATCAGGCGATGGGCCGGGAGATGGCGGCCGACTTGCAGGCCGCAGGTGTGGACGGCGTGCTCCTGGTCTCCACCTGAGGGTCCTGCACTCGCGGCGGAGCCGCGATCGCCAAAGAGTTCGACCGCATCGGACTTCCCGTGGCCCATATCACGACCGTCGTTCCGCTTGCCCAGCAGATCGGGTCCAACCGCATCGTGAAGGGGGTCAAGATCCCGCACCCGTGCGGAGACCCGAATCTGCCGCCAGACCAGGACCGGCGCCTGCGACGGAGGATCCTGGACACCGCGTTCCGGGCATTGCAAACCGAGGTGACGCGGCCAACGGTCTTCAATCCGGACGAGGGGTAGGCCATGGCGAAATCACCGGCGCTCCTCCAACTGGCGGACTTTCCCGTGACCCAGGTACGCCTCGGCAAGCAAACGAGGTATTCCGGGGGGACGTTGGAAATCAATGCTGAAGAGGTGAGGGCTATTGCCCTTGCCGACAAGCGGATAGAAGCTGCGAAGGTGGAGCTAGTTCTCCCTGGCGAGAAGACCCGCATCTTCGGGATTCGGGACGTGGTCGAGCCCAGGGTAAAGGTTTCCGGCCCCGGGCAGGTTTTCCCCGGGGTGCTGGGACCCGTCGAGCCCGTGGGTGAGGGCGTGGACCACCGCCTCACGGGCGTCCGGCTGATGGCGGTCGCCGACTACGAAGGGACGATTCGATCGGGCGTCCAGGTGGAGCGGAGCGCCGTTCTGGACATGTGGGGCCCTGGAGCGGAAGTGAGCGAGTACAGTCGTGACATTGCGGTCGTCCTTGTCCTGGCCCTGTCTCCGGGCCTTCCCGAATGGGAGGCCCACACTGTCGTCCAGCAGGCGGAGTACAAGGTCGGTCGCCGGCTGGCTGAAGCAACGGTGGGGCTGGAACCAGCACGGGTGGAGACCTTTGGGCTTGCCGGGGACGTTCCGGCTTCGCTACCCCGAGTGGTTTTCATCCAGAGCGTCATCACCAACCCCGATGCTCCTCACACAGGGGTGGGCTACTACGGCATGCCCATCAGGGAGTCGTTGAACACCCTGGTCTATCCCAACGAAATCCTGGACGGCATCTTGACTCCTAACTGCATCCGGCAGGTTGGGCACCGCCCCAATACGTATGACTGGATGAATCATCCCATAGTTCTCGGCCTGCACCGGGAGCACGGGCAAACGATGAACTTCCTGGGGGTGATCTTGCAACGTATCCAATTCGAGGCTGCGGTGGGAAAGGAGATCACGGCGCAGAACGCCGCTGGGATGGCGGAGATCCTGGGGGCCGACCATGCGTTGATCTCGTGGATGGGAGGGGGCAACGCCTTCGTGGACGTGATGCTGACCATTCGGGCCCTGGAGAAGCGCGGCATCAAGACGGTGCTCCTCACGTACGAGCATCCGGGGCCTGAAGGCGCCGAGATGCCCTTCCTCTTCTCCGTCCCGGAAGCGGACGCCGTGGTGAGCACAGGAAACTACGCGGCTCCTCTCCATCTGCCCGAGCCCGAGCGCGTCGTTGGTCCCGGTGACTCCATTCGTGCCGGGCCGGGCTTCCCTGAGCACCTGGCAAAGGCTGCGCTCACCCTTGACTCTCGGGACGAGTACCTTGGAGGCGCAGATATGTGGGGAGCTGACTCAAGGACAGTTCAGGAGTACTAGAAGGGTGCTTCAAAACCCGTTCGACCATCCCCCTCGCCCCCTTCCTGGCCAGGAAGGGGGAAGAAGTTGTATCTGGGGGACACCCCCAGACCCCCGCC
>JACQOS010000059.1 GCA_016202425.1 Chloroflexota bacterium | reverse complement strand
GTCATGCTCCGGTCCCTCGGCATCCCTACCCGCCTGGTCTCAGGGTACGGGCCCGGCGTGCCCGACGAGGACGAGGGCGTCTACCTCATACGACAGAAGGACAGGCACTACTGGCCTGAGGCCTACTTCCCCAACTTTGGCTGGGTCGAGTTTGAACCCACGCCCATCTACGTACCCCGCCCGCGGGCCATGGATGATCTGACGCGCTTGACCCTCAGGCCAGGGGACGCCATGAGCGACGCCCCTGAGGGCCTGGACTCCCTGCTCCCGGAGGAAGACGACGACCTGCTGTCTAACCAGGGGGGGAGACTCCCGGGAGGGTTCGGCCTTCGCCCGTTCCCCCTCGTCCACACCGGTTCTCCCGTCGGCTTCTCAGGCCTGCTGCTTGTCGCCGCAGTCTTGGCATGGGCCTTGCTGGTGTGGGCGGTGTACCGAAGGTACGCCATGACGCTGCCCCGCCCGGAGCTGGCCTACCACCGGCTGTGCCGGCTGGCCGACACCATAGGCACAGGTCCCAAACCAACCCAGACCCCTCAGGAGTTCGCCCGCTCCCTGGGTTCCCTGGCACCGGACGTGAGCGCTGAGATCCGCCTTATCTGCGACACCTTTGGCAGCATGCAGTACGGGCGCAAGGAGCTCTCCCGGCGAGAGAGCTTCCAGCTTCGCGTCACCTGGCGCAAGGTGGTGAGGGCGGTCATGAAGCAGTCCTTCCGCTGACGGCCCCCCACCCATTGCGCCACGCCGCACCCCCATGCACCAGCGTTGCAGCGTACCTGCGACAGGCGACGGTAGCGAGTCGTGGGTCTGGGCAGTGCCCAGTGGGGGGCACCCCCAGACCCCCGCCATCCCGACCCGTCGGGATGGACTCCCTCGAGACGTATTTCCGAACCACTCCAGGGAGAACTGGTCCTGCGGCTGGACCTGGTCGAAGACTCTTCGAGCTAGACAAAGAGCAGAAGGGAAGAGATGGTACCCCTGGGGAGACTCGAACTCCCGACGACGCGCCTTAGGACGGCGCCGCTCTATCCAACTGAGCTACAGGGGCCCGCGCAACGGCCCGGTGCCTGTGGGAGTATTCAGTGGAGCTGACGGGACTCGAACCCGTGACCTCCGCGATGCGAACGCGGCGCTCTCCCTGTTGAGCTACAGCCCCAGGTCTTGCCTCGCTCCCGCAGGCCCAAGGCAGCAGGGTCATTCTAACAGCGGCCTCGCCTAGGCGTCAAACTGGATGGCCTCCAGCAGCGGCGGCCCCAGGGCAATCACCTCCCCAAGAACGGGCCGCGCCGTCACGTCGCTGCTCAGCGGGGTGATGGACACCCGCCGGTGGTGGATGGCCCAGGCGTCTGTCCCCTCTTCCGCCTGGCCTTCAGGCCGCTTGCGCTCGATCCAGAAGTACGGCCGCTTGCCGTCGTCGCCCTGGCGCACGCGCTCCGTATAGCTTCGCCCTCCCAGACGCGTCACGTCCACGCCCTGGACCTCCTCAGGAAGGACATCCGGCAAGTTGATATTCAAGAGCATGGGCCGGGGACCCAGCCCCTGGACCCACGAGCGGGCCAGTCCTTTGAGCAACCGCGCTGCCGCTTCGAAGCTCCTGGGATGCAGCGCGGTTACAGAAACCGCCACCGAGGAGATGCCCCGGTAGTACCCCTGGAACGCCGCGCCCACGGTCCCCGATAGCAGCACATCATCGCCCAGGTTGGCGCCGCTGTTGATCCCCGTCACCACCAGGTCTACCGTCCCCACCAGGGTCTCCAGGGCAAGGATCACGCTGTCCGCAGGCGTCCCCTCCACCGCGTACACCCGCGTCCCCGGCACCACGGGCACGGCCTCAGTGGCCCGGACGGGGCGGTGGAGGGTCACCGATGGGCCAACACCGCTCTGCTCCCGATCCGGGGCTACCACCACCACCTCCGCCAGCTCCTTCAGGGCCTTCACCGCCGCCCACAGGCCAGGGGCGTAGATACCATCGTCATTACTTATCAGGACCTTCACGGCTCCTTTTCACCCCCGTCCAGCACAATATTGTCAATGAGCCACGTCTTTCCTATCCGCACCGCCAGGGAGACCATCGCCAGACGGTCCAGCCGACGCAGCTCCTCCAGCGTCCCGGCGTCGGCGACGCTCACGTACCCGAGGTGGGCCAGAGGCTCCTGGGCAATGACCCCGCGCATCTCCTCCCGCAGCGCCTCCGCGTCCCGCTGGCCCTGCTCCCACACCTCGCGGGCCCGGCAGAGCGACCGGTGCAGCACCGGCGCCGCCCGGCGCTCCTGTTCGCTCAAGTAGGCGTTTCTGCTGCTCAAGGCCAGGCCGTCGGCCTCCCGGACGGTAGGCACGATAACGATCTCCGTCCCCAGGTTCAGGTCCAGGGTCAGCCGCTTCACCACGACCACCTGCTGGCCGTCCTTCTGGCCGAAGTAAGACCTGTCGGGCCTCACGATGGCGATCAGCTTGGTCACCACCGTCGTCACCCCCCGAAAATGACCAGGGCGCCGCTCTCCTTCCAGCCGGGAGGTCACCCCCTGGACATCCACGAAGGTGCAGAAGCCGGGAGGATACATCTCCTCCGCGTTCGGGAGGAAGGCCACGTCCACCCGCGCGTCCCGCAAGAGCCGGAGGTCCCGCTCCGTGTCTCGAGGATACGTGGCCAGGTCCTCCTGCGGGCCGAACTGGAGCGGGTTGACGAAGATGGATGTCACCACCGTCCTGTTCTCCTGACGGGCCCGGCGCACCAGCGCCATGTGGCCCTCGTGAAGGTACCCCATGGTCGGCACCAGGCCCAGAGGGCGCTCCGCCTGCCGGCTCGCCTGGACCATCTCCTGGACGGTGCTGATCACCTTCACGGGAGCGGACTCTCAGGGAGTAGCGGCCAGCTCCGCCAACACCGATTCGTCCATGGCGAAGCTCTCCTTGGCTGTCGGGAACGTGCCCTCCCGCACCTCCTGCACATACCGACCGACGGCCTCCCGGAAGACATCGGCCAAACGGGCGTACTGCTTCACATGCCTGGGCACGAAGTCGGTGAACAGCCCCATCATGTCGTACAGCACCTGGACCTGACCGTCGCAGTGCACGCCGGCGCCTATCCCGATGGTGGGCACCGACACCCGCTCGGTGACGAGCCTGCTCAAAGGGCTGGGCACCGACTCCAGCACGATGGCGAAGGCGCCCGCCTGTTCCAGCGCCTGGGCATCCCGCAGGAGCTGCGCGGCGGCCTTGGGGGACTTCCCCTGCACCTTGTACCCCCCGAGCTGGTGCACCGACTGCGGCGTCAGCCCGAGGTGCCCCATCACCGGGATGCCGCTCCCAACCAGGCTTTGCACCGTCACCGCCACGGTCTGGCCGCCTTCCAGCTTCACCGCCTGGGCTCCTCCCTCTTTGAGGAACCTCCCGGCGTTCCGCATCGCCGTCGCAACGTCCGACTGATAGCTCATGAAGGGCATGTCCCCGACTACCAGGGCCCGTTTCGTCCCCCGCACTACAGCCCGCGTGTGGTGCAGCATCTCCTCCATGGTCACGGGGATGGTGGAGTCGTACCCCAGCACCACCTGCCCCAGGCTATCCCCCACCAGAATGATGGGGACACCCATCTCGTCCAGAAGGCGAGCCGTGGGGTAGTCGTAGGCGGTCAGCATGGGGATGCGTTCCCCTTGCTTCCTCATCTGCTGGATGTCGTGAATGCTGATGCGCATGCATCACCTCCTGCCCGAAGCTACAGGTGCCGCCGCCTCCCGGACCTCCGGGAGATAGGAGGCCAGCAACCCTTCCAACTCCTGGGCCCGCTCCTGCGAGAGGGTGCCCGCCTCCCGGACCATGGCCACGAGCCTTAGCCCCGCCTGACAGTACAGCGCCAGCGCCTGGGGCGCCCGGGCGGCGAACACCTCCAGGTGCCTACGCACCGTCCCGACATCGCCCCGGGCGATGGGCCCGGTGGCAGCCTTCCGCGGCCCCTGGGCCACGATGCTCCTCACCGTGGCCTCCAAAAGGGGGCCCAGGGCCCGCACCCCCTGCTCCTGAGAGAAACCCAGGGGTTCCCACAGGGAACTCGCCAGGTCCACGACGGCCGTCACAAAGCCGCAGCACATGATCCCAGAGGCATGATAGAGAGGGCGATCCTCGGCCCGCAGGAACAGGGCGTGGCCCCGCAGCCGCAGGACCGCCCCCTCCAGCCACTCCCGCAGGGCACCTGTCCCCTCGATGGCGAAGGTTACCCCCTCCAGGCGGTCTGGGTCGTCCTCGCCCCCGGGGAAGGTCTGCATCGGGTGCAGGCTCCCCACCAGGGCGCCTCGGCGGCCCGCCTCGGCCAGCGCCTCCAGAGACAGGGCGCCGCTACAGTGGACCGCAGCCTGCCCCTGCCGCCAGGGCAGCCCGGCCGCCACCGCAGCAATAGCATCGTCGGGCACCGTGAGGAACACCACGTCGCACCGGCGCACCACCGTCGAGGGCGATCGCACCGCCGTGGCATGGACCTTGTCCGCAAGCAGGCGCGCCGGTCCCAGAGAGCGGCTGGCGACAGCGGAGACCGTGTACCCGCAGCGGCCCAGGGCCACCGCCAGGGCGCTGGCCGTCCTCCCGGCACCCACGAAGCCCACCGTCCGCAAGACGCTACCCACGGCGCAGCTCCCGCAGGGCCGGGACACCCCCCAGGCCCGTCGCCTCCGTCACACCACGCACCACCGCCCTGGCCACCGCCAGGGCCGCCGCCCAACCCAGGCGGGTAAGCTCTCTGGCTCCCACTGCTCCGCCGACCTGGCCCGTCGCCATCGCGAAGACCACGTCCCCGTCGGCCATAGTGTGGCAGGGCCAGACGGCCATGGCCAGGCCGTCCTGCCCCATCTGGGCCAGCTTGTTGGCCTGCTCCTTGGTCAACGAAGCGTTGGTGGCAACCACCGCCAGGGTAGTGTTCTGGGGAGCCGCCTCTTGCTGCTCTTCCTGGCGGGAGGAAGGGCCTCTGGGCTGGGTCAGCAGCTCCTGGGCCGAGTAGAAACCTCGCCCAACTTCCCGCCGCGGGCCGGCCACCAGGCTTCCCGCCTCCGGGTCCACGACGCTTCCCAGAGCATTCACCACGACCAGGGCGCCCACCGCGAGGCCGCCCTCCAGGGCGATGCTGCTGCTGCCCACCCCCCCTTTCACCGCCCGCTCCATCCCCAGCAGCTTGGCCACCGTGGCGCCGGTGCCCGCGCCCACGCTCCCCTCCTGCGCCGCGCCTGAAGAGAGGGCCAGGCAGGCCTCGTACCCCTGGGCCGGTCCCGGCCGGGCATGGTGCATTGCCAGCCCCAGGTCGAAGATGATGGCCCCCGCCACTATGGGGACGACGACCTTGCCCATCCTGAACCCTATGCCCTGCTCTTCCAGGTAGCGCATGACGCCGGAAGCCGCATCCAGGCCGTAGGCGCTTCCACCACCCAGCAGAACACCATGGACCCTCTCCACCAGGTTGCCCGGCCGCAGGAGGTCCGTCTCCCGCGTTCCTGGCGCCGATCCCCTCACGTCCACCCCACCCACGGCCCCCGACCGGCAAACCACCACCGTGCATCCCGTCGCCCGGTCCCGGTCCGTCCAGTGGCCCACCTCGATGCCCTGGATGTCGGTGATCGTACCCTGCGCATCAGTCATGGCAAATAACGGCGCCTTCCTGGGCCCGCCCAAGAAGGCGCTTCACCTCAACCCCCGTGTTTCCGCCGTCTCGGTCCCCATGAGATCCCAGCGGCGACCCTTCCTCGTAGCTCGGCTCGCCCCCTGCCGGTGGGCGGCACCGTTACGATACCACAGACGCCCCCGCCAACTCAACCCGCGCCCAGAGCAGGGCCTTTCAATTGTCGGCTTCACCCCCTCTCTGACTCTCCCCCGTGCAACGGGG
>JACQOS010000063.1 GCA_016202425.1 Chloroflexota bacterium | reverse complement strand
TGGCGGGGGTCTGGGGGTGTCCCCCAGATATAATTCCTACCCCCTTCCTGGCCAGGAAGGGGGACAGGGGGATGGTCGTCCCGACCAGTCGGGATTCAACACCCTGCTAGGATGATTTCAGGGGGGAGAGCGGGGATGCACAGGCACACGCATCGAGAGGACATGCTGTCGGTCGAGGAGGCCCGGGAGAGGGTCCTGGCCCTGGTCCCGGTCCTGGAGGCTGAGACGCGCCCGCTGCTGGAGACCCTGGGCCAGGTCCTGGCGGAGGACCTGCGGGCCGGGCTCGACATCCCTCCCCTGGACAACTCCGCCATGGACGGCTACGCCGTGCGCCACCAGGACCTCCTGGGGGCCAGCGCTGACCACCCCGTGGAGTTCCAGGTGATCGGCTCTGTGGCCGCGGGCCAGCTTCCTCACCATAAGGTGAAGCCCGGCACCGCCATCAGGATCATGACCGGGGCGCCCATTCCCCCAGGTGCCGATGCCGTTGTCCCCTTCGAAGAGACGGACGAGCTGGAGCGCCAGAGGTCGGCCCGACCTCTGGATACCGTGGCCGTTCGCGGAGAGGTGCCGCCAGGGGCCAACGTGCGCCGGGCTGGGGAAGACGTCCAGCGGGGCCAGGTGGTGTTGCCGCGGGGGACGGTCCTCCGACCCAGCGAGATTGGCGTCCTGGCCTCCGTGGGCATGGCTACCGTCCAGGTCGTTCGCCGACCGATCATCGCGGTCCTGGCCACGGGGGACGAGCTCCTGGAGCCCGGCCAACGGTTGGAGCCCGGGAAGATCTACAACAGCAACGGCTACAGCATTGCTGCCTCCGTTGTTCGGTACGGGGGCGTTCCCCGAGTCCTGGGCATTGCGCGGGACAACCTGGAGTCCCTCACCAACAAGCTGGAGGAGGGCCTTGCCGCCGACATGCTCATTACGACGGCAGGAGTCTCCAAAGGTGACTACGACATGGTGAAGGACGTGCTGGTCCAGCGTGGGGAGATCGCTTTCTGGTCGGTGCGGATGCGCCCCGCGAAGCCCCTGGCCTTCGGTACTCTTCGCGGCCCCGGCGGGCGCCCGGTGCCCCATCTCGGCTTGCCTGGCAATCCCGTGAGTGCCATGGTGGCCTTTGAGGAGCTGGCCCGGCCCGCGCTTCTCAAGATGCTGGGCAGGAAGAACCTGGAGAAGCCTACCATCGAGGCTGTGCTGGCGGACCGGATCGTCAATACCGACGGTCGGCGCGTGTATGCCCGGGCCGTGGTGACCAACCGGGATGGGACCTACTACGCCCACCTGACGGGGCCCCAGGGGTCCAACATACTCACCTCCATGGCCCGCGCCAATGGACTGGCCATCTGCCCGGAGGACGTGCCTGTGCTGGAGAAGGGTGAGCGGGTCCAGGTCCGGATGTTGGACTGGAGCGAGGAGTCTGTATACTAGTACCTACTGTCGGAAAAGGGCGCTATGATCAGCCGCTCGTGGTGAGCTTGTCGAACCATACGAGCGGAGCGGATGTCCCGCTCATGTCCTTCGACGGTGCTCAGGATGAGCGGGACTTGAACTATGACATGTTTACGCGGATTCACGTCATTAGATACTAGAGGCCGTTCAACGGGTCGCGCTGCCCCTGGGGGAGGGGTGCCCACGAACGCAGTCCTTCGGCTGAAGGACGCAGTTCGGGGCGGGAGGGTCGGTTGCGGGCCATCTCTTGACCGAAAGGGGAAACCATGTCCACCACCTCGCCAGCAGGGCCAGCCTTTGACCCGTCTGGTCAATACAGGATTGACCCCGAGACGCTAGGGGCCCAGGGACGCTCCTTTGCCGTCCTTCTCCTCCACAGGCGCTGTGCCTCGTGCTGGGGCACTTTGCTCCAGCAGCCTGCCCAGGGCCTGGACATCGAAGCAGAGGAGCACCTGGAGCAGGTCCAGGCCCACTGCGCCTCCGCTCCCGATTTCATTCACTCGGCACTCCCGGTCATGGAGACGCTCTTTCGCATCCTCCTGGCGAGCGGCAATCAGCCCATGACGGCAGAGGAGCTTCACGTTGCCCTGCGGGAGCGTTGGGCCGACCCTTCCAACTCCCGCGTTCCCGCCCCAGAAGCGGTGGCCCGGCTGTTGAGCCGCGATGCCTTCTACGGCATTCGCCCGGTCTCCGCGCCGGAAGGTGGAAGGCGGAGCCCGGCGTAGCAGGTTGAGTGAAAAGGAAGAGTCCAGAGGGGGATGGTCGAAAGGGTTTCTCAACACTATGCTAAGCTATCTTGGCGGGGAGACCCTGAGGCCCGAAGCTACCAGGCTGGCGAAACTGAGCGATGATTTCCATGACGTTTTCCGCTGTCTTGGCTGCAAGCACATCTTCAGTCCTTCGAACTGCTTAAGGTTCGGGAGTTGAAGTACCAAGCCATGTTACGACGAAGAGCACCTAGCCATTCGAGCAGCTCCCTTACTGCCAATGGGGGGATCCGTCTGGTACCCAGTCTTCAAGGACTACGTTCCCGCGCTTTTGCTCCAATAGCCTTGCGAGTGAAACACCATATCTGACCCATGGGTTGCCTCTCGCATCTTCAGCCTGCCAACAAGCCTGGAGTTGAGCATACCCCTGCTTTCTCAATGGGGTTTTGTAGGGTGCCTCACCCCCGGGCACGACGTAGGTTTTCCTAAGGCATTTTGCCATGTTAATGCAGCCATGCCATGCATAAAGGGCAACCGCCAAGCTCTCCGCCAGCCCACAGGGTAGAAGCTGTTGGCCGATGATGGCTTCTAGTAGATTCTCGCTTCTTTGGGCGAGGTTCTGAGCAGAGCACCGACGGATCAACGAACCACTAATGAGGTGTTGTTCTACCAATTCTACTATCCTAATGCCTATCTCTTTGTCAGGCAGCGTAGTAGGGAGTCGGAGGGAAAGGCGTTGATGTAGCTCATGGCTAAGCCAATACACATCTATCGTGTTTGGGTCACCCGCTCTAGTTAGCTCAGGCCATCCTTGTGCTAGCTCCATGATCACTTGCTCAATCGCCTTACGCTGTTCCGCGACCAATCAAGCCCTCCCCTGCCAAAGCCGTTTCGGGCGTGGCCATGCCAAGAAGGACGCACCATAAAGCGCCAATTCCACATCGACCGTTCTAGGCGACCTTTGGTCTCTCATCCTCCGATATTCTTGACCGGGATTTCCCATATCAACTCGGGATGGTGACGTGATCGTGCTCCATGGCCGTCTGCGGAGATGATAAGCGTGCGTTATCCGGGCTGTAAAGCCCTCGGAACCCCTCAACTGGCCCATGGGACATGTCCACCCATGCGTCTTGCGGCCAAGAAACCCACCCCCAGGAGTCCTCTCCAACCCTCAGTTCCGCCAAGGGACAATACTACCCCGCTCTGCCCCTCACCGCCGACTAACCGCGTCAGCGCTCAGGTAGGCTGTAGGCGTAAGCTGTCCACCCGCTGCAGGATGGTGGCAAACAGCTCCCTCGGCACTGCCACCTCCGCTAGGTGGAAGACCAGCCGGCGAGCGTGGCGCACCAGCCGCCCTCCGATCTTGATCAGCTTCAGTTGCAGGCTGCGCAAGGGCAGGCTTGTCGAGCCATGAGCGGTGCCTAGCCCCGTCGCTTGTCTGCGGCCAGGTCCACCTCAGCGGGTTTGACCAGCCGGGCGTAGATGCGGCGTCCGTCGCCGTGCTCCGGGTCGTTGCTTCTGGCTTGCTCGAGCAGGGACAGGAACATGGGCTCCACGGCCTCGCCGAACAGGTCCTCCGCTAGTTGGATGGCCCGCCCGGCGTAGAGGAGCACCTGGACGGCCTCGATGCCGGCGAGGTCGTCGAAGAACCAGCCGCAACTGGTGTACATGAGCATCGCCTGGCGCTGGAGTTCGAGGAGCTTGAGAACGGTCACGCGCTCCTCCTCCGCCAACGGGCGCAGGGCATGCTTGTGCAGGAGCCGCTGGACCGCGTCCGTGGACCTGTCCAGGACTACCGAGACGTAGTCGTCCCTGGCTGCCCACGGGTCCTTGAGGAGGGAGGCCGCCATCTGCTCATAGCGTGGGGCCAGGGTATCCCGGAGCCAGTCGAGGGCGGCCCGAAGGGGTGCGCGCCAGGCCTGGGTCCATCCCGGGCGGTTGCCAACCTTGCAGCCGCAATCGCTGCGCCAGCGCTCGACGCCGTGGGGGCAGCTCCAGGAGGTGTTCTCCCAGACCTCTACCTCATGGGTGGGGGGGTGGCCCTCCAGGTACTCGCCGTAGTTGGTGAGCCTGGCCAAATTGGTGGAGGAGATGTGGTGAAGGGCATAGGCAAGGGCCATCTCGCCATACTTGTGGTGGTGACCGTATGTCTCGCCATCGGTGGCGATGTGGACGAGCTGGGGCCACGGGCGCTCCTCGGAGAAGGCACTCAGGAGCCTGTTGACCAAGTCCTCACCTTGGCTGAGAAGCCCTTCGAAGGCGACGGCCCGGGAGATGGCGCCGTCGCGGAAGAAGAGCTGGATGCTCCTGCCGGAAGGGAGGCGAAGCTGGTACGGCATGGTGGGGTCGGCCCGGCCTCCGCTCACGTCCCTCCAGGGGGTCCTGCCCATGGGGCGGACTCGACGGGCCTGGTGCTGTGCCAGGATCGTGAACCGGATGCCGACCTGTGCCAGGATCTCCAGCGTCTCCAGGTCTACGGCCGTCTCTGGGAGCCACATGCCCTCCGGCCAGCGGCCGAACCGGCGCTCGAAGTCGCGGATGCCCCAGAGGACCTGGGTGTACTTGTCGCGGCGGTTGGCTAGGGGCAGGATCATGTGGTTGTAGGCTTGGGCCAGGGCGGAGCCATGGCCGGAGAACGCCTTCTGACTATCACGATCGGCCTCCAGGATGGACTGATAGGTCTCCGGGGCGCGGCGTTCCATCCAGGCCAGGAGCGTCGGCCCGAAGTTGAAGCTCATTCCGGCATAGTTGTTGACGATGCGGACGGTTCTGCCCGCACCGTCCAGGATGCGAGCAGCGCTGTTGGGCGCGTAGCACTCGGCGGTGACGCGCTCGTTCCAGTCGTGGAAGGGGCGCGCCGACTCCTGGCGCTCTACGGCCTCCAGCCAGGGATTCTCCCGTGGTGGCTGGTAGAAATGGCCATGGATGCAAATGAACCGTTCCACTGTCCCTCCCGGACGAACGCAAGGAGCGACCGATGTGATGGAGTGGGGTGGGCCGCCGGGCTCACGGTCCCAGCGCCGGGGCCTTCAAGAAGACCGCTGCGAGGGGGGGAAGCGCAAGGTTGAGGGAGTAGGGGCGGCCGTGGAACGGAACAGGCTCCGCTTGCACGCCGCCCAGATTGCCTAGGCCGCCGCCTCCGTACTCCCTGGCATCGCTGTTGAGGACCTCTCGCCAGGAGCCTGACGAGGGCACGCCCACCCGGTAGTGGAACCGGGGCACCGGCGCGAAGTTGCAGGCCACCAGGACAGGGCCAGAGGTAGGGTGACCCAGACGCAGGAACGTGACGATGCTTTGCTCCACATCATTGCAGTCAACCCAGGCAAAGCCCCCTGGGTCGAAGTCCCGCTGGTGCAGGGCTGGCTCCTCACGGTGAACCCTGTTCAGGTCGGCCACCCAGTGCTGGAGGCCTCCGTGGAAGGGGGAATCGAGCAGGTCCCAGTCCAGGCTGCTTTCGTGGGACCATTCCTGCCCCTGGCCGAACTCGCTGCCCATGAAGAGGAGCTTTTTCCCGGGCTGGCCGTACATGTACGCCAGGAGGAGTCTGAGGTTGGCGAATTTCTGCCAGGTGTCCCCCGGCATCTTCTCCAGAAGGGAGCGCTTGCCGTGGACTACCTCGTCGTGGGAGAGGGGAAGGAGGAAGTTCTCGGAGAAGGCGTAGAGCATACGGAAGGTCAGCTTGTCGTGGTGATATTTGCGGTGGATCGGGTCCTTGGCCATGTACTCCAGCGTATCGTGCATCCAGCCCATGTCCCACTTCAGGCCGAAGCCCAGCCCGCCAACGTAGGGGGGCCGGGAGACCCTGGGCCATGCGGTGGACTCTTCGGCCATGGTCTGGACGTCTGGATAGGAGGTGTAGACGGCCTCGTTCAGGCGGCGAAGAAAAGCGATGGCCTCGATGTTCTCGTTTCCGCCGTACTGGTTGGGGACCCACTCCCCCTGCTTGCGGGAGTAGTCGAGGTAGAGCATGGAGGCGATGGCGTCCATGCGGAGGCCATCGGCGTGGTACTTGTCCAGCCAGAAGAGGGCACTGCTGGTAAGGAAAGCGCGCACCTCGTGCCGGCCGTAGTTGAACAAGGCGCTGGTCCAGTCGGGGTGCACGCCCTTGCGCGGGTCAGCGTGCTCGTAGAGGTGGGTGCCATCGAAGAAGGCCAGGCCGTGCTCGTCGGCGGGGAAGTGCGAAGGGACCCAGTCCAGGATGACGCCGATGCCGTGCTGGTGGAGGTAGTCCACGAGGTACATGAAGTCCTGGGGGGTGCCGTACCGGCTGGTAGGGGCGAAGTAGCCGGTAACCTGGTAGCCCCACGAGCCGTAGAAGGGGTGCTCCATGACCGGCAGGAATTCCACGTGGGTGAAGCCCAACTGCCCCACGTGCCGCGCCAGGCGGGGCGCCAGCTCCCGGTACGTGAGCGGGCGATGATGACCCTCTTCGAGCACGCGCATCCAGGACCCCACGTGGAGCTCGTAGATGGCCATGGGGGCGTCCAGGGCGTTGCGCTGTCGGCGCTCCCCCATCCAGCGCTGGTCTCCCCAGGAGTACTCCAGGTCCCACACAATGGAGGCGGTCCTGGAGGGTGGCTCGTTGTACAGGGCGAAGGGGTCGGCCTTGTCAACCCGGTAGCCTTGGTAGCGGGAAGCGATGCGGTACTTGTACCGGGTCCCCTTCTCCACTCCGGGGATGAAGCCTTCCCAGACCCCCGAGGCGCCGCGCGGGCGAAGGGGGTGCGCCGTGGTGTTCCAGCCGTTGAAATCGCCTATGACGGATACCTGCCGAGCGTTGGGGGCCCACAGGGCGAAGTAGGTCCCCTTCAGGTCACCCGCCGCCATGGGATGGGCGCCTAGCTTCTCGTAGAGGCGGAAGTGGGAACCCTCGTTGAACAGGTACAGGTCGTCCTCCGTGAGGAGCGCGACGTCATGGCGGACGGGGCCGGAGGGCACCGTCGCTGCCGGATGGTGCGTGGGGTTCCCGTTTGGGAGGTGGGTCACGAGGCTCTGGTTCCTTCCCTCCGCAGCCTGTTGACCTCCCGCAGCGTCTCTGCCACGGAGGGCATGCGGGTGAACGTCTCCAAGGAGTAGCGGGCCTTCCGTCGCCAGTTGGGACGTTCGTCCCAGGTGCCGGGCACGTTCTGGGGCTCGGGCTCCAGCCACAGGTCTTCCAAGTTTACCAGAACCAGGGAGGCGGGGCCGCGACCCAAGAAACCCAGGCACTCCCTGACGATGGCCTGAAGGGAGCCGCGTCCTTGGATATGACCGGTACTGCGGAAGTGCTCCATCAGGGCCCGCCTGAGTTCCTGCCGGCGCTGTCTTTCCGCGCGCGCGCCCGCTCCGTCCAGGAGACCGAGCTGGCGTCGGTCCCGGATGTCCACCCCCCGCCAGAAGCCAGCAAACGTGGGGGTGTCGTGGGTGTTCAGGCTCGCCACCGCGTCGGCAGGGGCGGGCCGGAGCGCCTCCTGGGGGTCGGGAAGCAGCTCGAACTGGGCCACGTACGAGCGCCAGAGGCCGTGCCGCTTCATGGAAGGCCGGAGGGCCCGGGGTATCGTGCCCAGGTCCTCTCCAACCAGGATGGCCTGAGACCGTTGGGACTCCAGGGAGAGGATAGCGTAGAACTCCTGGGGCCGGTAGTGCACGTACACGCCCTGTCTTGGCTCCAGCCCGAGGGGGACCCAGAAAAGCCGGTGGACGCCCATGACGTGATCGATGCGGAGGATGCCCGCGTACCGGAGGTGATGCTGGAGGCAGGCCCGGTAGTATCTGTACCCTTCCTCCCGGACCTTTTCCGGATGGAAGGGCCGGAAACCCCAGGCCTGGCCTCGGGGGAAGAAGGCGTCGGGAGGGGCGCCAGTGGAGACACCCTCGACGAACAGCCCCTGGTACCGCCACGCATCGTAGCCGTCGGGATGGACGCCCAGGGGCAGGTCCAGGTACAGCGCGACCCCCTGCGCTTTGGCCCTTTCGCGCAGGGCATCCATCTGCTGGTGGGTCCGCCACTGGGCGTACAGGTGGTAGCGGCGGGCATCTTCGTCGTAGCTCCCTGTTGGCAGCGCACCTCGGCGGAGGGCCTCGGGCCACGTTCTCCAGGAGGAGCGCCGCCTTTCCCGGGTGGCCTGGAAGCGGGCGTACTCCTCCACGTGGGGGTGCGTCTCCAGGAACCTGTCCAGGGCTGCCGTCGGGGCAGGCTCCTTGGCGGTGTCCGCGAAGAAGCAGCGCGCCAGCTCGGCGAGCACCTGCCGTTTCAGGGCCATCTGGCGGCGGTAGTCCACCATGCGGAGCTGGCCCAGGGCCGCCCGCTCCGCTTGCCAGGGGGGTGAGGTGAGCAGCGCCTGGGCCGCCCGGCACAGGGGTAGCTCTGGTAACCGGTCCACATCCAGGTAGAGCTCGCTCCAGAGGAGCCGGCTCACGGGAGTATAGGGGCTGGGGTCGAGGGGATCGTCCAGGAAGGTCGGCAGGAGGGGGAGGGTCGCCACCGCCCTGGCCCCCAGGGAAGCGGCCCAGTCGGCAAGGGCTTCCATGTCCGCCAGGGAGCCGCTGCCCCAGCTCCGATGGGTGACCAGGGCGTACAGAGGGAGGAAGACCCCCCACGGGCGTTCTCCCAGGGCGCCTGGGGGAATGTGTGCCCTGCGGGGCGCGGCGATGATGAGGGCCTGCGACTGGACACCGGGGAGTTCCAGCGTGAACTGGTGATAGCCAAACGGCAGGCGCCCGGGCAGCGGGAGCCGTCTCACAGCGTAGCGGGTGCCCTCGACCTCGGCGGTCTCGAGGACGGGAAGGTCCGATGGGCGCCATTCCCAGCTCAGGCGCTCGCCGGATTCCAGGTCCAGGTGGCCCGCTATCGGGACCGTGGGGCAAGGCAACCGCACCGCCAGGTGAGGCGCGCGGTGATCCCAGCTCACCGCCACCGGGTCCAGGGGCCTCTTCCAGAGGGCCTGGGTCCGCTCTCGCACCGCCGGGGCCACGTCTTTGAGGCTCGCTACCGGTGCGCCGAGGCCTGACAGCACGGCGAGAAGCGCGCTGGGATCTGGCTGGCGCGTGCGGTCGGCCACGTCCTGATAGGTGGCCTGCACGCCGTAGAGGCGGCAGAGCTGGCGAAGAAGGGCCGTTGGGGAGGCGGCGCTCATGATGCGATGGAAAGCACCGCCAGGCCGTCCGTCGGGGGCAGGCTAGTACCTAATGACGTGAATCCGCGTAAACATGTCATAGTTCAAGTCCCGCTCATCCTGAGCACCGTCGAAGGACATGAGCGGGACTTTTCCTCCGCTCGTATGGTTCGACAGGCTCACCACGAGCGGTTGATCATAGCGCCCTTTCCGGCAGTAGGTATTAGTGGGCAGGCACGCGCTCCGCAGCCGGCCGCCGAGTCGTGCGCTCGACGGTGCTCCCGCTGGGGACCAGGTGGGAAGGTGGGTAGTCGGACTCCCGGACGCCCGGCATGATCCTGCAGTTCCTCCCAATGCGTGCCCCCCCTGGGACCACGGCGCGCTTGCCTACAACGGTGATGCCGGTGTTCAAGGCATCGGGTTCGTCGGCGTTGGGCGTGTTGTCCTCGCCGTAGCCCACCGCCGCTTCTTCCCCCAAGACCACCTCCTTGTCCACCACAGCGGTGGAGATGGTCGCGCCACGCCTGACGACGACATCGTCAAAGAGGATGGAGTCCTGGACCACGGCCCCCTCTTCGACGACGACTCCTCGGGACAGCACCGAGTGGAGGACAGTCCCTTGAATCACCGTCCCGTGGCACAGGAGGCTCTGCTGCACCACGGCAGAGCGGCCCAGCCGGGCGGGAGGACGGTCGTAGGGCCGCGTGCGGACGGGGTTGTCCCCCGAGTCCAGGATCAGGGGCGGCGGCTCCTCCAGGAAGTCCATGTTGGCCTTCCAGTACGACTCGACCGTGCCCACGTCCCTCCAGTAGCCCGAGAAGCGATAGGCCAGGACCCGGTACCGGCCGAGCATGGCAGGGAGGACATCGTGGCCAAAGTCGCGGGTGGAGCCTCTGCTGCTGGCATCCTCCTCCAGGACTTCCTTGAGCACTCGGGGCTCGAAGAGGTAGACCCCCATGGAGGCCAGGCGGGCCTTGGGGCGGGCGGGCTTCTCCTCGAAGGCCAGCACCTGGTCGTCCTGGTCGGTGACCACGAGGCCGAAGCGGGACGCCTCCTCCCAGGGGACCTCCATCACCCCCAAGGTGACGTCGGCCTCTCGGGCCTGGTGGTAGGCGACCATTTCGTCGTAACGCATCTTGTAGACATGGTCACCGCTGAGGACCAGCACCGTCTGGGCTCCCCACTCGTCCAGCAAGGGGAGGTTCTGGTAGATGGCGTCGGCCGTCCCCTTATACCAATCGCCCGACCGGCGACCCCTGTAGGGCTGGAGGAGGAGAAGGCCGCCGCGGTCCCGGTCCAGCTCCCAGGGCCTGCCGGCACCTACATGTTCGTTGAGGGACGAGGGCCGGTACTGGGTGAGAACTCCCACTCGGGCGATGCCGGAGTTGACACAGTTGCTCAGCGCGAAGTCGATGAGCCGGTATTTTCCCGCGAATGGGAGGGCCGGCTTGGCCCTCTCCTCCGAAAGGATACTGAGGCGATTTCCTTGGCCCCCTGCCATGATGAGGGCGACGGTCTTGTTCATGGCAGTCCTCCTTCTCCCACTCGTCGCGTCTCGCCCTTTTCATCCATGATAGTCTACTTTGGCGGCACGGCGATAGTGGGTCTCCGCCTGATGGCGGAGGCCAGATGGAGGGAAACGGGGGGAGGAACGGGACGGCCCTCCTCAGGAAGGAAAAGGAGGCCAACAAGCTGGTAGAATTGGCAGACGCTCCTGGCGGCGGCGAAGAGGGCACCGTGGGAGAGGGAGGTAACGGTTGCCGATGAAGTCCGCGGGCTCCCCCCAGGGAACGGGCCTGCGGGTGGCCATGGCGACGCCCGAGATGGCGCCTTTTGCCCGGACCGGCGGTCTGAGCGACGTGCTGGCGTCGCTGCCCAAGGCCCTGGGGCGGCTGGAGGTGAAGGTCTCGGTCATCCTGCCGGCCTACCGCTCCGTCCTCCGGGGCGGCTTTCCCCTGGAAGATACGGGCGTGCGTCTCCGGGTCCCCGTCGCCCAGCGGGAGGAGGAGGCGGCGCTGCTCAGGACAGGGGCAGGACAGGCCACCTCCGTGTACTTCGTCCGGGCGGACAAGTACTTTGACCGGGACCAACTGTACGGCACCGCCGACGGCGACTACGCCGATAACGGCGAGCGGTTCGTCTTCTTCTCCCGGGCGGTGTTGGAGGTGCTGAAGCTCGACCCTCCTCACGTCCTCCATGGTCACGACTGGCAGGCGGCGCTGGCCATCGTCTTCTTGAAAGCGCAGCCCCAGCGTTACCCGGAGCTCGCGACGGCGAGGACCGTGCTCACCGTCCACAACCCTGGCTACCAGGGCCTTGTCTCGGCCCAGGACTGGGGCCTGTTGGGCCTGGAAGCCGCGTACTTCACCCCGAGATATTTGGAGTACTACGGCCAGGTCAACTTCCTCAAAGGAGGGGCCGTCTTCGCCGACGCCATCGCCACGGTGAGCCCATCCTATGCCGAGGAGATCAAGACACCGGAGCGCGGCTTCGGTCTAGACGGCGTGTTCCGGGAGCGTGCGCGGGACCTGGTGGGCATCCTCAACGGCGCCGACTACCAGGTCTGGGACCCCAGGGCGGACTCGTTCATTGCGCGGAACTACGGCCCCGAGGACCTGGAAGGGAAAAGGGCGTGCAAAGCCGCCCTCCAGCAGGCCTTTGGCCTTGCGGAGGGGCCCGAGACTCCCCTGGTGGGGATGGTCACGCGGCTGGCAGCCCAGAAGGGCATGGACCTCGTCCAGGCGGCCCTGCCCGGTCTCCTGGACCGGGGAGCCCAGCTTGCCCTGCTCGGGACGGGCGACCGGGTGTTCGAGGAGTCGTTCCGCCTTCTGCCGTCAAGGCACCCGGGGAAGGTGGGGGTGATCATAGGATTCGATGATGCCCTGGCGCACAAGGTCATCGCGGGTGCGGACCTGCTCCTCATGCCCTCCCGGTACGAACCCGCCGGTCTCGGCCAGGTCTACAGCCTCAAGTACGGGACCATCCCCATCGTGAGGGCCACGGGAGGCCTGAAGGACACGGTACAGGAGTTCGACCCCACGGAGCGGCGGGGTAACGGCTTTCTCTTCGGACCCTACGAGGCTTCGGCGCTCCTTCAGGCAGTGGACCGCGCCCTCGCCCTGTTCCAACGGAAGGACCAGTGGGCAGTGCTCATGAGGAACGCCATGGCGGCGGACTTCTCCTGGGACCGCCCCAGCCGGGCGTACCTGGACCTCTATCGCAGGCTCCTGGCAGGGCAGTCCCCAGGATGACCGGCGCGCGCCTAGCAAGCTGCGGAAAAAGGGGAGTCCAGAGTCCCGAGAGTCGGGACGGAGCCTGCCCTGAGCGAAGTGAAGGGACGGGGGTCTGGGGGTGTCCCCCAGATACAACTTCTTCCCCCTTCCTGGCCAGGAAGGGGGCGAGGGGGATGGTCGAAAGGGTTTTCCGGCGCGCGCCTAGCAAGGGGACAGGAAACCATGGCATCGGCACGCGGTTCGGCTCGCAGGCTTTTTCTTGGCCTGGACGTTGGGGCGACCAAGACCCTGGTGCTCCTCACCCAAGGGAGGCAGCGGGTGCTGGGCCAGCAACTCCTGACAACAGCGGCGCGGGACGGCCCCGAGGCCGTCGTCCAGCAACTCCTTTCCGCCATAGACAGGGTCTTAGTCCGGGTCGAGGCGCGTCGACAGGACGTGGCTGGCGTGGGAGTGGGGTTCGCGGGCTGGTGCGATCTTCAAGGGACGGTGCTCGCTGCCCCCAACATGACGGGCTGGAGGAGTGTGCCCCTGAGGGCCATCCTGGAGGAACTGACGGGCGTCCCGGTGGCGGTGGGCAACGACGCCAACATGGCGGCGCTCGCTGAGGCCCGCATGGGAGCAGGGCGAGGCTTTCGCGACCTGGTGTACGTGACGGTAAGCACAGGCATAGGCGGAGGCATCGTCGCCGGGGGACGTCTTCTGATGGGCGCCTCCGGGATGGCGGGAGAGATCGGCCACCTGGTGGTGGCGCCCGACGGTCCCCGGTGCGGCTGCGGGAGCCATGGTTGCCTGGAGGCCATGGCGTCTGGCTCGGCCATAGCCCGGGAGGCCCACCAGCGCCTGGCGCTGGCGCCGGGCAGCCGTGCCAGTCCCATCGCTGCCCAGGAGGTGTTCGAGTGGGCACGGGCAGGCGACAGAGGCGCTCAGGAGGTCATCACCAGGGCATCTCGCTTCCTGGGCATAGGACTGAGGAACGTCGTCAACTTGCTGAACCCGCAGGCGATCGTCATCGGCGGAGGGCTCTCCCAGCAGTGGAAGGAGTACGTCGAACCAGCCCTTCAGGTGATGCGCGCGGCTGCCTCCGGTGGGGATGAGCGGGAGGTCCAGGTGCTCCCGGCGGCGCTGGGGGAGAGGTCAACGGCGTTGGGAGCTATCCTCTGGCTCCAGCGAGTCCTGAGGCACACTGCCCGAAGCTAGAAGTGGTTCGGGAAACCCTCACCCCCTGTACCCCCTCTCCCTTGGCAAGGGAGAGGGGGAAGAAAAGATAGCTGGGGGACACCCCCAGACCCCCGCCAGAGGGGGTCACAGCCCCCCTCTGGACTCCCCCGAGACATATTTCCGAACCAGTTGTAGGAGGCAGCAGGGTGAGACACTCGTGGGTGGTGGGGGCGCTCCTCGGCGTTTGCCTGATGATATTGGCTTGCGGAACGGAGCAGAGCGTGCATGGTCTGGTCATCGAGGTGCGCGGTCGAGACATCACTCAGGTGGCTGCCTTCACCCTTCAGGAGCAAGGGAGCGGGAGGCGTTGGGCGTTCGAAGCGCAAGGGCCCATTGGCTTCACGCCTTCGCACCTGAGAGAACACATGCTCGGTGGGCAGCCGGTGACGGTGTGGTACCGGAAGGAGGCAGGCAAGCTGGTCGCTACCAGGGTGGCAGATTGAAGGACCCGGCAGTCAGTGCGCTGGCCGACGCCGACTGCTGGCGGCGGGTCGAGGTTACGGTGAGCTCATTTCAAAACCCTCACCCCCTGCTCCCCCATGCACCACCACCGCAGCACTCCTGCGACAGGCGCCGGTAGCGAGTCGTGGGTCTGGGCAGCAGTGCCCAGTGGGGGACACCCCCAGACCCCCGCCATCCCGACACTGTCGGGATGGACTCCCCCGAGACGAATTTCCGAACCACTTCTAGCCTGGCGCGCGCGGTCCTCCTC
>JACQOS010000060.1 GCA_016202425.1 Chloroflexota bacterium | reverse complement strand
GCCTCTAGCGGGCTGCTGAAAAAGGGGAGTCCAGAGTCCCGAGAGTCGGGGCGGAGCCTGCCCTGAGCAAAGCCGAAGGAGGGTGAGGGTTTTCCGAACAGGTTCGAGATTTCCAACAGCGCGGGACGTAGCAACATCACCCTGCGTCGCAAAAGGACCTGTGAAACGTTGGGGGACTCCCTCGAGGGAGCCCCCCAACGGCGAAGACGAAGCGCTACTTGGCCTTGGGCTTCGGCTTTTCGCGCTCTCCTCTCACCGAGCATCCGCATGTGGAGCACATGACGTTCACCTCCTTCCCATTTAGGTTCTGGCCCCTCTTTGCCGCGCCTGCTGGAGTCGATGGCTCACGCGGCGTACACGGCTCCGGCCACCACCGCGTAGGCAAGGTGGACCGCCACAACCGCTATGGGTCCCATCTTGCCCAACTTCACGCCCAGGAATCCCGGCGCGGGTACACGGTCTGCGCCCGAGGCGGACTCCGTCGCCATCCTCGGATGCAGCATCGGCATCATGCCGAAGCCAACGCCTGCTATGAGGGCGTGGACGGCCCCGAACAGAGCGCTCCAACCCGGGATCGCCGACCGAATCCCAAGGGCGCTGAAAAGGGCGGCGTAGATGATGAAGAAGACGATACCCATCATCAGATGCATCATGAGGCCAACCACCCAGGCCGCCCGCCCCCTGGGGAGCACCATGGTCCCCAGCGTCATCGGCATGTCCATGCGCATCCCCATCATCGAGCCCATGGCCATGACCATCGTCATCACGATGGTGCCCGCAAGCCCTGCCAGCCCTGCCCTTGCAATCTCGAACTCCATGTCGCCTCCTGTTCCAGCGTCTCCGCTTTCGTTCTTCTCGCTGTAGCACCTCCAGGTTAGTACCCCCGACGCTGGCAGTATGTCGGGCTGACGACAAATCCGGGCCTCTGTTCCATGGCCGTGCCTGCCGTCAGCGGCGTACAATATCGTCGGGAGGCTAGCATGCGGGGTGGTTTTCCGTGGAGACGAAAGGGAACGCACAAGGGCGACGTGGACAGGTCAGACATGCCACTGGTCGAACACCTGCGGAAAGTCGACGTGTTCAGAGACCTGACCCAGGAGGAGACCAAGTCCCTGTTCCACGGTATGACCATCAGAGAATGCACACCGGGCACGGTGTTTTTTGCCCCGGACGATCCCAGTGAACGGCTGTTCATCTTGAAGACTGGGCAGGTGGTCCTCTACCGGCTGACGCCCCAGGGCAAGAGGCTGGTGACCCGGCACATAGGGCCAGGCACCATCTTCGGAGAGATGGGACTGCTGGGGCAGACCATGCAGGGGTGTTTCGCTGAGGCCATGGAGAGCAGCCTTGTTTGCATGGCAACGCGGGAAGACGTGCTCCAGCTTTTCAGACAGCGCCCGGCCGTAGCGCTTCGAATGCTGGAGGCCATCGGGAGTCGGCTGAGACTCCTGGAGGAACGGCTGGAGCAGGCGGCCTTCAGCCCCGTCAAGGTGAGACTGGCGGCTTTCCTGCTGGTCAACATGGACCCCTCCACGGGCGTGGTCAGTGGCTACACCCACGCCGAGATAGGGGACACCGTCGGGGCACTGCGCCAGACAGTGACGGAGGTCCTGAGCGAGATGCAGCGGGAAGGGCTGGTCGAGGTGGGCCACAAGCGAATACGCGTGGTCAATCGCCGCCCCCTGGAGCTGCTTGCATCAGACGAGGGCCTCGGCCGCCAGTGACCGCCCAACGTGGAGGGGTGCCACGCAGGAGCGCTCCAGCGCTGGTGAATGGAAGTGCAGGGCGAGCCCTGCTCCCTCTCTCCCTCGGCCGTGCCGCCTTGCCCCTTTTTCAGGAGTTTTTCAGGGGACGCGGCTACTTTTCATCGAAAGTTCATGGCGGCCCGACCATAGTCAGGGGCAGGTCTCGCGTCGCAGGTTGCCTTTTTGCCCCGAAAAAGGGCGCTGGTGAGAGGGAGGCATGCCATGAAATTGTGGCTTTTCCGGCGGACTTTGCCCCTTTCCCTTCTGGCAGCCTCAGCCCTGGGGGTGGCTGGGGCCTGTGGGCCCGCTGAACAGCCCACACCCACGGCCACGCCAGCGCGAATTCCCACCCCCACGGCAGTCGTGGCGCCAACGCCGACCTCCGCCCCCGTGGTAGCCGTAGCCACCCCAACGCCGACGCGCACCCCCACCCCAACCCCCGTCGGGGTCCAGATCAAGCGAGGCGGTACCCTCCGGTTCCGCATTGAGGGGGATGTCAGGAACATGGATTCCCTCCTGAGCACCGCCGGCGGCGAGCAGGCCGTGATGACCATCCTCTACGAGAACCCCGTGCGGTCGACCAGGGACCTGGGCCTGGAGCCCTGGCTGGCCAAGTCGTGGGAGGTCAGTACCGATGGCAAGGCACTCACTTTGCGCCTCCAGACCGGAGTCAAGTTCCACGACGGGACCCCCTTCAACGCCGCGGCCTTGAAGTTCCACTTCGACCGGGCCCTGGACCCCAAGGTAGGGTCCATTCAGGCCCCCCTTCTTCAGCAGGTGGAGGCGGCTGAGGTGGTGGATGACAGCACCCTCCGACTCCGCCTGAAGAACCCGGACGCCACCGTCCTGGGAGTCCTGGCGGACCGGGGGGGCATGATCAGCTCCCCCACGGCCGTTCGGGCCACCGCCAAGGAGGAGTATACCCGGCGGCCCGTCGGCAGCGGCATCTTCAAGATCAAAGACCGGGTGAGCGACAGCCACATCACCTACGAGAGATTCCCGAGTTACTGGCAGCAGGGCCTGCCCTACTTGGACCAGGTGACGGCAAGGATTATCTCCGATCCCAGCGTGGCGACGGCGGCCTTCCGCTCCGGTGGGATCGAAAACTTCGTTGTGCCCCAGGCGACAGACCTGCCCGTGCTGGAAAAGACCCAGGGTGTGAACCTCTCCGGCCTGCCGTGGCCCGGGTTCTGGTACTTTGCCGTCAACCCTACCGTCAAACCCTTCGGCGACCCCCGGGTCCGCAAGGCCATCTCCATGGCCATAGACCGGAATGCCCTCATGCAAGTGGCGTACGGCGGGCGCGCAACCCCTCTGTACGGCCCCATCCCGCCCGCCTTCGGCTGGGCCTACGACCCCGCCTTCAAGAAGTACGACTACAACCTCGCGGAAGCGAAGAGGCTCTTGGCGGAGGCAGGCTATCCCAACGGCTTCACCGTCAGTCCTGTGGTCTGGTTCGGCGGCGCGGAGCGGAAGTCCGTGATCGAAGCCATCGCGGCCATGCTAGGCCAGGTAGGTATCAAGCTGGACCTGCTCCTGGTGCAGAGTGCCGTGGCCAGCAAGGGCTACCTGGTCGACTGGCAGTACCCGGCCTATTACTCCGGCGTGGGTCCCCGGCCGGAGCTGCACGTCATCATGGCCGAGCACTTCCATCCCGACTCCCCCAAGACCGTGGGCGGTCCTGCCATCGTCCCCGCGGGACTGCGAGAGGCGCTGGACAAGGCAGCCCAGACCTACGACTCCAAGGAGCGGGGAGCGCTCTACCGCAAGGCCCAGGACATCATCGTCGAGGACATGATGCGTATCTTCCTCTACTCCCAGACGGAGTACGAGGCGACCTGGGCCTATGTGAAAGGGTACACCAGTCATCCCAGCGCGCTCAGGAACTTCGCTCAGACCTGGCTGGACAGGTGAGCGTCGGAACCAGGCGAGACCGGGGCGGCGCCATTGCCCGGTGAGCGGTCGGCAGCGTGAGGCTTTCTGTCCTCCGGCTCCGGGAGGGGGCTGGTTCCTCCCTGGACTTCCGGGTTGAAATCAGGCCCCAAATGGTGCTAACGTCCAGGGGGTGGCCGCGGCCCACCGTCCTGGATGCTGTCTCTCGCCGGTACTCCGTGGGCGCCGCCGAGGCGGAGCCGGTCTTACCCCCCAGGTAGCCTGCGGCACGCCAGGTCAACGAGGACGTCCCTGGCCAGGGGCCGCCTCTTTTGGGCCGAGATGAAACGATTTCTTGTTCGCCGCCTGCTCTTCTACCTCCCGGTGATGCTCCTCGTGACCATCATCGTCTTCTCTCTCGTGTTCCTTCTGCCGGGCGATCCTGCCGTGATGCTGCTGGGGGAGGAGGCGGACCCCAAGCTTCTGGAGCTGTACCGCAAGGAGCTCGGTCTAGACCGGCCCATTCCGGTCCAGTACGCCGCCTGGCTCGGAGGCGTCTTCACCGGGGACTGGGGGCGTTCCTTAAGGACGCAAGAGAAGATCCTGGTGGAGCTGAGGAATCGCCTGCCGGTGACGCTGCAGTTGGGCCTTCTGGGCTTCGCCCTCTCGCTGCTCATTGCCATCCCCATCGGGATGTTCACGGCGTCTCGCCCCAACACCGTGGGGGACACGGCGGGCACCCTCTTCGCCATTGGAGGAGTCGCCATCCCCGATTTCTGGGCTGCGGTGATGCTCATCTACCTGTTCGCTGTGATCCTGGGCTGGTTGCCAGCGGGGGGATACGTAGGGTTTTTCGACGATCCTGTCCAGAACATGAAGACCATGGCGCTGCCGGTGTTCGTTCTCGGGTTCGAGCAGTCGGCGGGCGTGATGCGCCAGACGCGCTCCTCTATGCTGGACGTGTTGCGCCAGGACTACATCCGCACCGCCCATGCCAAGGGTCTGGGGGAGTCCGTGGTGCTGGTACGCCATGCCCTCAAGAACGCCTTCATCCCTGTGCTGACCATCCTTGGACTCCGCGTCGCCATCATGCTGGGGCGGACCGCCATCATCGAGACGATCTTCGGGTTGCCCGGGGTCGGGAGGTTCGCCGTCACAGGCGTCACGCAGCTCGACCTCCCGGTCGTTCAAGGGGTACTGCTGCTCTCGGGGACGGTCGTTATCCTGGCCAACCTGGCCACCGATATCCTGTACGGTTTCCTGGACCCTCGTATCCGCTACACGTAGAGGCCGTTCAGAGAATCGCGGTGCCCCTGGGGGAGGGGCGCCGCCGAACGCAGTCCTTCGGCTGAAGGACGCAGTCCAGGGTGGGAG